>CAZNFE010000043.1:0-12432 GCA_964571945.1 uncultured Pseudomonadales bacterium | reverse complement strand
GCTTTCATCGATCATCAGCCCCTTTGAGGGGCTCCCGATCGAAATACCTCCGGCTCTGCCGGAGGATTGTTATTGAAAGCGAAAACCCCCGGCTTTGCCGGAGGATTGTTATTGAATCTCGGCGCAGATTGCCAGGCTTTCAGTGAGTGTCACGGGTTGCCACCTCAGCGATGTCTGCCACTTCATCGAAGATCGCTTCTACGCCATCTTCGGTTCCGTACCCTTTGTCAATCTGCCTCAGCTCCGGAAAATATCTGCCCAGCAGCAACATGCTCATTGCCAACATGCATGCGGCGAAGAAAATCGCCACATCGATACCCACAAATTCCGCCAGGGCACTGACGGGTATGATACCAAGGGGCATGAGTCCATGTGACATCATCATGATGCTCATCACTCTGCCACGAATCTGTGGCTGGATGGTAAGCTGGATAACGCTCATATTCATGGCACCGAACATGGCTCCGCATAGTCCACTTAATCCACCAATCACCATGGCGAAAACGAGTTGATCTGACATGGAAAAAGCGGCCAGGGCAATAGCCCAGGCATATGCAGCCGTAAAAATGATTCGACCCTTGCCGCTAATATCGCCGAGATGGGCAAGCAGGAGAGATCCGCACAGTGCTCCGATCCCCATACCGGTCATCAACAGGCCTAGGTCATCCGGGCCACCCTGCAGGATATCCTTGTTGAATGCAGGCAGCAGGAATGACACGGAAAAGCCGAAAGTCATCGGCACAAAACCCATGATAAGAAGGCCGAGAATGGATTTCTCATCGCGCATATAGCGAAAACCTTCCCGGAGATCTTCCAGCATGGATGCTGTTTTCTGTCGTAGAGGTGCGCCATTGTAGTGAAGGAACGATACGGCACACACAGAGATTGCATACAAACCGGCAATCATAAAAAACACGATCCCAACCCCATGTGTGGATGTGGTATCACCGCTTGCAAAAAGTGCGATCAAACCTCCGGCCAGGGCCGGACCCAGGATGCGCGATAGATTGAAAGTCGCGCTTTGCAGTGCCATGGCATTTACCAGAGAATCTTTGGCCACGACTTCAGGAACCACCGCGCTGCGTGCGGGCATACTCAATGATAAAACGGTGCCATTGAACAGCCCGAAATAAATAAAATCCGAGAATTCGATATTGTCGCCATATATGAAGGTCGCGAGTAATATCGTTGCCAGCGTATTCATTATCTGCGAGGCAATCATGATTGGCTTCTTGTGCAGTCGATCTGCGATCAATCCGCCTGCCAGGGAAAAAAGAAAGGACGGTAACAGGAAAGACAGTAATACCCAACTCAGCGCAAGTGGTGAGTTTGTCATGTCGTAGATCAGCCAACCTCGAGCCACCATTTGCATTTGCATTGCAAATGAAGTGGCGAGATTGGATATCCAGAGGAATCTGAAGTCGCGAATTCTGAGTGATTCAAACATGCCCTTTTGATAGAGCGTCGCACTACGCTGGCGATTGTTTGATGACGAAAAATCGTTAGCCATTGCCTATTGAACTCAAGGGCGGTGGATCAACCGAAATTAATACCCCCCAAAACAGTGTTGAGAACGCGGGATATTGAAGTGTGGAAATCAGGTCTGCCTGATCACAGCCGGACCCGATCTCCGTGACCGGGGTAACTAATCCAGGATTTCCTAAATTCGACCGTTGCTCAATAATACGCTTTACGGTTACCATGATCCAGCGGGTGTTTTGACAAATCCTGTCACCCATTATTCGATCGTTAGATTGGTTACTAGCAGTCGAATGAGCAGGTGGCGTCAGGGTCAGCGCTGAAATCCAGCCTGAAAGAGAGTATACGTATGAATCAATCTGAAGCAGGGCCAGGTGAAGTAGGTAGTGAATCAATTGGCCAGAAAACGATCGCCAAATCTTTTCCGCTGACACCGCGCCGGATTATGGCGTATTCGGCTGGGATAGGAGACACAAACCCCGCATATTTCGATGATATGCAATCAACAGGTCTGGTGGCGCATCCGTTCATTGCCTATTCATTTCAGTGGAATACGCGGTTTATGCCACAGGTTCCGCCAAACCCGCGCGCAGCGCCCTATGGAGTGCATGCAACGACAGATCTTCGTTTGCATCAACCTTTCAAAGAAGGGGACTTGATAACGAGTCAGGGACGTTCTGTTTCAACAAGACAAGTAAAGCCAGGGGTCCTGCAATTAAGCCGATATACCATGACAGATGGGTGCGGTGATATCGTGGCAGAACTTGATATGGGTGGAATTATCCGTGGCGCGATGCTGACGGGAGAAGATGTCGTGCTGGAAACCGAACCCGAAATTCCTGAATTCACCGGTGAACACGGGTTGCTCTGGGAGCAGCAAGTGTACATTTCCGGAGCAGCGGCGCAGATCTACACCGAGTGTGCGCAAATATACAACCCGATTCATACGGAGCGTCGGGTAGCTATTGCTGCCGGGTTACCGGATATCATTCTGCATGGCAGTGCAACCCAGGCGATATCTCTGAGCCAGATAATAGAATTCTCCCTGAATGGTGATCCGACCAGAGTTCGTCGTTATGTGGGCCAGTTACGGGCGATGGTGTTGATGGATTCGACCATAACCGTTCGATGTCTGGGACAATGTACCGGTAAAAACGGTATGCAAATCATCGTATTTGATGTGCTCAATCAGAGCGGTGAGACGGCGGTGGCAAACGGTATAGTCATCGCTGATTGAGCAGCGGGTAACCTCTGCAAGGGATGATCCGAAATCGGGAATGTGACACGATAACCCATATTACTTGCGGGCCGTGACAAATCCAGGCAATCGCGCCCTTACCGAATTGGCGACTCGTAAATAAATCCTGATGATGTCGTCGTATAGTGTATATACAACGGGAACTACCAAAAGTGTCAGCATGGTAGACGAGAACATGCCGCCGATAATGATGATGCCCAGCGGGTTTCTGAATTCAGCTCCGTCTGAGGTGGAAAAGGCAACGGGAATGGTACCAAAGATAGTCGAGAATGCCGTCATAAGAACAGGCCTGAGACGCATCTGTCCGGCCTGAATCATTGCATCGTAGGCATTCGTGTGCTCATTTCGTGATTGGTTAGCATAGTCAACCAGCAAAATGCCGTTCTTCATCACCAGTCCCATCAATGCAACCAGGCCGATCTGAACGAACAGCGAGAGCTCTCCTTTGAACAGGACCAGTGCAGCAAAAGCACCGATAAAGGAAAGCGGAGCCGTCATCATAATAACGATCGGTTGGCCGAAGCTGTTGAACAGACTGGCCAGGATCATATACAGGATGACGAGAGCGAGAATAAACGCAAAAATGATTGCTTGCAGGGATTCCTGGGTTTGTTCCGACATCCCCTGATAACGAGCGGTATAACCAGCGGGCAGATCAATATCAGCGACTATTTCATCCATTTCGGCTATCACGGTACCCGTCGCTACTCCAGGCGGTGCATTGGCAAAGATGCCAATCTGTCTGGCGCGATTCCGGCGATTAATCTGCACGGGACCGCTGGCTACCTCGAAACTGGCAATATTGGCCAAATCCGCCAGCTCACCGGTACGACTGCGTACCTGAATCAGCTCCAGTTTGGATAACTGATCTCTGTTCTCCTCTGCCAACCGAAGCCGGACATCATATCTCGATGCATCCTGTTGAAAGGTCGTTACGTCCACCCCTCCAACGGTCGCACGGATGGTCGTCGCCAGATCTCTTACGGTGATTCCCAAATCCGCAGCTCTCTCCCGATCTATCTCTACATGCACCTCGGGTTTACCTAACTCGTGACTGGAGTCAATATCCCTGAATAATCCGGACTGACTCATTCTGGTTAACATTTGTTCGCTGATTTTCTCCAGTTTATCGAGATCAGGACCCTGCAGGACCAGGTAGATGTCATTCAGGAATTCACTGCTGCCGCCACTGCTTATCCAGGGTATCTCCGCCATGTTCGTTGACTTGGCATTGGGTACCAGTTGCGGCAATAGCTTGCGGATATCATCCATCACATAGACAAAGCTTACGTCTCTGTCGGCCTTGGGTGTAAGACCAATGTAAAAGTCTATTTCATTGGTTTTCGGAATTGAACCTGAACCGATCGACATGAAAACCAGATTGATATGGGGCCTTTCGGCTATGGCTTTGGCGACTTTTCGCGCGACCACCTTTGACTCCTCGATTCCTGCCCCCAGCGGTAGCTGAATATGTGCTGTGAATTCACTTCGATCTGTTCTGGACTGGAAAGCAAGCGGTACTTTTCCAGCGAGCTGAGTACCCACATAAACTGCAATCAGAGCGGCTATTATGACAATCCATCGATTGTTCAGTGACCATCTGAGCAATTTCGCGTAGATCCTTTCAACCAGTTGGTAACCCTTCTCAACCAGCAGAAACAGGCCATGAGGATCCGGCGGATTTTTCAACATTCTTGCGCACAGCATCGGTGTGAGGGTCAGGGATACCAGCAGCGAAATGCCGATAGAGAAGACGATTGTTAAGCCGTACTGGTAGAAAAAACGCCCTACAATGCCCTCCATAAATGCAATAGGGACAAAGACTCCCATGATAGATAGAGTACCGGCGATCACGGCGCCACCCACTTTCTCGGTACCCATTGAAGCGGCTTCGGTCGGTGAGAAGCCCTGCTCGATATACGAGTAGATCGACTCGAGGACGACGATTGCGTCATCTACCAACAGGCCGATTGCAATCGACAGCGCCATCATCGTTAGCATGTTGACCGAGAAATCCAGCACATAGAACGCAAAGAAAGTCGATATAAGTGCAGTAGGAATGGCTGTAGCGACAATCACGGTGGCACGGGCATTGAGGAGGAAGAAAAGGGTGACGAATATGACCAGTGCTACGCCGATTATCAGGTCTACTTTGACATCCTCGATCGCTGATTCGATGAACCTGGAGATGTCTTTCGCGGTCACAATAGAGATACCAGCGGGCGCTTCTTTACGTAGTTCGATGAGTTCCCGTTGAATATTGTTTACGACTTCTACCGTATTTTTACCGGATTGCCGCCGAATATCCAGGGCAACACCGGGTACGCCATTGAGCTCTGCATAGGTTCTCTCATCTTCCATACCGTCGACCACACGGGCGACATCTCGAATACGAATATTCCCCCCCAGGTGTCGCGTAATCACTATGTTTCCGAATTCACTGACGTTGAGCAGCTCCCCTTTGGTTTTGACGGTAAACTCAGCACGACCTCCTTTCATGTCCAGGCGTCCGCCAGGAATTTCTGCATGCTCCAGTAAAATGGCATTGACAACATCCTGCACGGTTATGCGATAACTCCGTAGCTTGTACGCATCGAGCCAAAGCCGTACCTCCCGCTTCCGTCCACCAATGAGCTGAACGCCGCCCACGCCGGGGATGCGTTGTAACCTCTCCTTTACTACCTTATCTGCATACTCGGTAAGATCTCTCACACCCATATTTCCGGAAACCATTACCGTCACCACAGGAGCCGCATTCGGGTCCATTTTCTCTACGATGGGTGCATGGGCATCGGTTGGTATATTGGAAATTGCCAGATCTACCTTGTTGCGCACTTCCTGGGCTTTTACATCCGGATCTGAATCCAGATTAAATTCAACCATAACCAGTGAGACGCTGTCGGTACTCACTGAAGTCAGGCTTTCAATCCCGGCGATTGCATTGAGCTCCTCTTCCATGGGATTGGTGACTTCGGTTTCGATTGTTCCGGGTGAGGCACCCTCCAAAACCGTTCGAACACCGATGTAAGGAAATTCAACATTCGGGAACAGGTCAACTCCGAGCCGGTCGATGGATACGAATCCCAGCAACATCAATCCGCCAATAAGCATCACAGTCATGACGGGTTTTCGAATTGAGATGTCAGCGATATACATGCAGTTAATTTCTTTTCATGAGAAGGTTTAAACGCTTACAGATCGCTACAACCGGAGTCTGCAGGATTATTAGGTTATGCCATCAAACGGTGCCGACTGGATTGGTGCTCAATCGAGCATCAGTCCGAATATTCCTGATCCTGTTTTACCTGTATCGCCGTTCCTGGTGTAATGTCCACCAGATGCTTTCCAGACAACACTGACGTTCCCGGCGCAAGTCCTGCGTAAACTTCTATCCGATCAGTGTCCAGATCCCGGGTGCTGACGGCAATTTTTTTGGCAAATCCATTCTCGTTGACGAATACATATGGTGAGCTGCTGCCTCTGATTGCCTGACGTGGTAATACGAGTGCTGAACGACGTTCGGGATAGATTTCCACTCGCGCAAACAGGCCCGGTTTGATTTCGTAGTGTTCGTTTGCAATGAGGATGCGTACTTCCAGGGTCCGGGTTCGCTGGTCGACCCGATCATTGATGATATGAATCTGGCTGTCATAAGAGTTACTTAAGCCATCAATGGAAACGTGTGTCGAGGTGCCCAGATGAATCCGGCTCAGGAAAGTATCCGGTACCGTAGCCACGACTTCAACCTGATCAATTTTCTGAATTTGCAAGGCGATATTGCTGGCTCCGGGCATGTTGCGAATATAGGAACCCTCGTTAATCTCTCGCTGGGTTATCACTCCATCGAAGGGTGCCTTACTGATGGTATCCGCCAGGGTTTGTTGTGCCTGGGCCAGCTGTGCTTCGGCTATGCCCAGTTGAGCCTCACTGATTTCGTGTTGGGTACGCGTATTATCCAGGATTTCCTGTGAGACGGCACCGCGCCTTCTTAAGCCCAGATTGGTAGCAAGATCCTTTTCAACATTCTTAAATCCCGCCCTGGCGAGGGTTAACGAATGTTCCAGTTGGCGGACCTTCAGTTGAATATCCGTTTGTCGAAGCTTAAATAACGGTTGATCTTTCTTCACCCGATCACCAACTTCGACATAAACCTTCTCGACCAGCCCGCTGACCATGGGAGAAATATTGGTGGTCTGTTCTGCACGGACAGAGCCTGTGGCCAGAATTGGTTCCAGCAGATCGATTTGTTCAACCTGTGTGAGCTGTATGGGAACTACTCGATTCGTTGCCAGGGTTGGGCTGTGGTTTGAGGCATCTACTTCTGTCTCACCACAACCTGCGATAACCATCAAAGTAGCGGTAACCAACACCTGGGGCAGTAAATAAAAATACGCTTTCATTTGCTTGATATCTTAGTCGTTCTCAAGGTCAGGGCTTCGAGGCGAGTAGGCAACGAGCCATATTGATACGCCTGCTTTTCGGATCGGAAGATAATTTCGTATCAATGCATATAATATCATATAATACTAAATATGTAGTAACATAATTCTCATTAAATACAGGTAACCAGCTATGCATGTTGATACAGAAGCTCGTCTTCTGGAGACAGATCCTACCCGGGAGGAAAACCTGCCGATTCTCATTAATGATGCGGGTTTGCTGTACCGGAGATTTTTTAACAGGCAGGTAAAAAACATGGGATTAACCGCAGCACAATGGGAGGTGTTGAGTTATATCTATCGATGGCAGGGATTGACCCAGACAGAACTCGCAGACTTATTGGCAACCGGAAAATCCCCACTGGGTAAAAAGCTTGATTCGCTGGAAGCGAAAGGTATGGTAAAAAGGAAAAGTGACAAAAATGACAGAAGAGTAAAGCGTATTTACATGACCAAAAAGCTGGACTCTCTGGAAGATGAATTAAGGGAAGTGGTAGAGAATATGGTGCTGATAGCCGCAGCAGGAATTGATGATTCGGGTCTTTTGCAGATACGGACCTGGTTGAGATTGATGATTTCCAATCTCACGGAAGCGTTGAATGATGGCATCGATAAGGCCGCTGCCTCATGAGCATAGCTGTTGCCCATTGTCGAGCGGGTTTAGCTCTGTGTATTTTTCTTGCGACTCTGTTTTCAGCCGTTGGCTCCTATGCAACCGATCAATATGTGGTAGTCGGAAGTTTCCGGAATCTCGAACCAGCACTGCAAGATGCCGCCAGAATAGAGCGTCAAATCGGAGAAAAAACAGATGTTGTTCCGGCCAGTCGAGAACACGAAACAGTGTACAGAATTGTGCTCGGACCCTATATGCCGGAGGAGGCTTTAACAGTAAAGTCCAGCGCGTTGCAAGCAGGAATTGCGGGCGCCTGGTTCTGGAGCGGGATTGACCAGGAGAGCAGCCCGATTCCAGACCAATCCACATCTGAATCCCCGGAAACGGATGCAGGCAAACAGCTTGCTCCGATCGACACGCCAGAAACTGACCGCATCGAACATGTTGATAAGGAAACCAGTGAAGCCGTTGCAACAGAAGTACCCACAATTTCTCTGACAGAAGCTGTCCGGATGGCGTTACAGGGAAACCTCAGTTTACTGGCGAGTCAACAGCAACTTGAAGCCAGTGAAGCCGGTGTACGGCAAGCGAAAGCAGGATTGTTGCCGAAACTCACATCTTCCATACAACAAACTGCCATCGACCGGGACAGAGCTGAGGCAGGTTTTGGCAGGGCACCGGAATACCGTGCCACGGCCTCAGTAAAACTTAGTCAGATAATCTATTCAGAAGACGTAAAGGCAGCTTTTGATATACAGAAAATGATGCATGCTGCCCAGACGAGTGATCAAAAGGGTATTTTGTTAGATACCATCCTGAAGGCCAGTAGCAGCTATCTGGGATTATTGAGAGCCAGCTCACTTGCACATATCTTTGAAGATGACCTGAGGTTGAGCGACTCCAACTATGAGCGAGCAAAAATCCGCCTGGAACTGGGAGTTGCCAACAAGGCTGAGGTATATCGTTGGGAAACAGCGCAGGCCAGCGCAAGGAAAGATCTGGTTCTTGCCGAGGCGGCCGTCGAACGGGCGAGAATCAAATTAAACATGGTTTTGAATCAGCCGTTCGGCCAGGAATTTCAAACGGTTGATCCCTCTCTGACCGACAATTATCTGCTGATTGCTGATCCGGTGGTATGGGAACGGCTGAAAAATGACACTCGGGTACGGGAATTGAAGAACTTTCTTTCCGCGGAAGCGTTGTTATTTGCTCCGGAATTAGCATCACTCAGACAGAAGCAGGCGGCGCAAAGAAGGGCATTAAAAGCCGCGCAGAGGAGTCTCTTTTTCCCCAGCATAGCGCTGATAGTAGATGGGTCAAAGCACGTATCTGACAAGGGTAGGGGTACCGAGCAACTAAGCATCAGTATCCCAGGTACTGATACCCGCTTTGGCGGGAACACAGATAATGTTGAGTGGAGTGCGGCAGTTGGAGCTACATTGCCGCTTTATTCGGGTGGAGAACGTTACGCGCGGATCAAAAAAGCCAGGGCACAACTGGCACAGATAGACTATTTGTATGACGATGCACTCCTGAAAACACAGGCTGCAGTGCTGAGCAAGATCGCAGATATGCGAGCCAGCCTGAAGAATATTGAACTCTCCAAAGATGCCGCGCGGGCAAGCAGGAACAACCTGCAACTGGTTACAGATTCCTACGAACGTGGTGTGGTGACCAATATAGATTTGCTGGATGCACAAGTTGCTTTGTTGTCATCCGAATTGGCGGCAGCTAACACTGTGTATGATTTTATTCTGGAATACCTGCGCCTGGAGAGAGTGATCGGCAATTTCGATATTGTGAGCACCCCCGATCAGATCGCCAAAGCGCGCCAGAGAATGGATCAGTTTTACAAGTGATCGTATCAGGTTTCTTCCGTTTGTCGCTGGATGGTCATAAACCACGAAGGGACGCAAGCCAGGAAAAACACAAGCCCCACGGCCAGATACCCATCCCGATAGGCAAGGGTGCTGGCCTGGTTGTAAATAATACGTGAAAGAAACCCCCCGGATGTCACCTGTTCGTACATCGCAGGTAACCCATAAGATGCCAATAGCTCCCGCAAGCGGGCAAGCATGTCGAATGTATTGGCAGTGAACGACTGGGTGACCGCAAGCTGATCGCTGTAGAGAGAGGTCCGACTTGAAACAAAAATCGCGACAGTGTTCACGCCAAATGCGCTACCGAGCTGTCTCAGGAAGTTAATAGTGCCGGAGCCCTGGCCCAATTGGCTCAGTGGTAAGGTACCCAGTGAAGCAACATTGAGACAGGGGAAAATCAACGCAAGACCGATTCTGCCGAGAATATACCAGTAGATTAATTCGATAAACGGGGTGTTAATAGTGATGTCCCTGAGTACGAACGAGGACAGGCCGAAGCAGATCAGGCCGATGATAATCAGGTTGCGTGGTTGTGTCCGGTCACTGATGTAGCCGGCAATGGGAAACATTATCGCCATCGCGATACCTGCAGGCAACATCATAAGACCTGAATCAAGTGCGGGCACACCTTGAAGAATCTGCAGAAAGAGCGGCAGCAGATAGGTGGACGCATAAAGACCCGCGCCGACTACAAACGTAACGATTGCAGCAGCCACAAATCTGAGATTGGTAAACAGGAGCGGGTCCAGCATGGGATGTTCAATCTGAAGTTCCCACCAGACGAACAATACAGCGCTCACGAATGCACAAGACAGTCGGCCGACGATATAGTCAGACGTCCAGCCGTATTCCATCACGTTGGATAAACCGGTCAGAAACGCCAACATAAAGATCGACATGAGTAACGAACCGATCCAGTCAAATTTCGCGACCGGTTCGGTCAGGTCTCTTTGTGGCATAAACATCAATGCCATGGGTATCGCCAGCAAACTGAATGGGACGCCGACAAAAAACACATACCGCCAGCTATAGGCATCAATCAGGTAACCACCGAGTGTGGGACCCAGTGCGGGCGCGAACATCACACCGACCCCAAATATGCCCATGGCCATGCCCCGCTTATTGGCCGGGAATACCTGATAATTGATTAACATGGCGATGGGCATGAGGATTCCGGCTGCTGCGCCCTGCACAGTGCGGGCAATAATCAGGACTTCGATCGAGGGGGCCATACCGCTGATTATGGTGGTAGCCAGGAACAAGCTCATCCCCCAGGCGAAAACAATCCGCATGCCCAGCACATTGACCGCCCAGGTCGAGAGCAGCATGGTGATCGTCCCGGAAGCAAGAAACCCGGTAGACAACCACTGCGCCTTATCCTGGGTGACGCCGAATGACCCCATGATTTCCGGTATCGCCACGTTTATGATGGTGCTGGTGAGCAATGTGTTGAACATGGTCAACATCACTGTCAAAACTGCAAACCACCGATAATTCCTGCCATAGAGATGGAACATATCGAGGATTGGTGGGGATGCTTCAATACCCTCCGGTATTCTGCTCTGATCAATCGCTGACAAATTCGAGCTCCACCATCATGCCCGGTTTGAGCATATTGTCGAATTGTTCAATGGATACATGCACTTCCATACGCTGGGTGATTTTTGTGAAATTGCCGCTCGGATTGGGGCTTGGGAGGAGCGCAAATTGACTGGTTGCTGCATTGCCGATACTGGAGACCTCCCCTGTGAAAAGCCGATCAGGGTAGGCATCTATCGATATGTTGACTTGTGTACCGATGTGTATGTGTCGAATTTCTGTTTCTTTCACATTGGCTTTGATCGAGATGTCACTTGGATCGTGCAGCACCAGGATGCGTTGACCGCGTGAAACATACTCCCCTGCATGGACGAACGTCTCATCGATATAGCCATCAATGGAACTGCGAATCGTGTGATCACTTTGGGTCAGGAGCAATTGCTCACGCTTACTGTTAATCTCGGCCAGTTTATTGGTAATGACACGCATATCGTTTGCCAGAACATCAACCTGGGAGCGATTGGCCTCAGCCTCCAATAGAGCGGCATTTGCGATCGCTACTTCTGCTTCTGCACGTTTGCTCTTTTCTGTACTGCGTTCAAAATCAGACTTGTGCTTCTCCCAGATCTCACGGCTGATGATCTGTTCTTTCAGCAGTGACTGGGCCCGCTGCCAGTCACTTTCTTTCTGTGCCAGGGCTACCTTTGCTTCCGACAGGGTTGACTGTGCTGCCTGGAATTTTGACTTTTGTGCAGCCACACGGGCATCAGTCTGCCTTGCGACCAGGTTTTTCTGAGATTCCACCTTTGCGTACTCAGCTTCTACCGTTTTTAAACGAGCATCCAGTTCTGCCAGTTCAAGCCTGGTATTCTTTTGTTCAATCCTTGCCAGCACTGTGTCAGCGTGAACATACTGGCCTTCTTCAACGGGAAATTCCTCTATCCAGCCAGAGATGCGACTGCTGACCGCTACCATGGAAGAAGAGATTCGAGCGTCGGATACGTATACATGACCCGCGCGCTGATAAAACCAGTTTGCAAGCCAGAGAGCGCTCAGAATCAGGATCAGCGCGGCAATGATGTTGGTCTTGTTATATATGGAAGGTTTTGCCTGCAACGGCTCCTCTGCCGCCAGGGTTTCCGTTGCAACTTCCTTTAATTGTACGGCCATTTCATTCTTCCCGATTCGTTGCGGATGTGAGGATTTGGTCAAATACTCTGACGC
>CAZNFE010000042.1:0-12459 GCA_964571945.1 uncultured Pseudomonadales bacterium | reverse complement strand
ATTCCGCGAATTGGGAAACCAGAATTCCGCCAGCGGCGCCACCGAGACCAGCGATGCCAGTAATCGGACCGTTGAGACGCCTGGCAGTGTCAGGCTGAATTGAACTATTGATGTACGACCAGTACTGCTCTATCAGCAGAACAATATAGAATTCTTTGGTGATATACAGAATCCCGGTCGCTAAATCCGAACCACCCTTAATCGCCAGATAGCACAGAAAGATTATCAATCCGGCACCCAGCGTTGTTACCCGGAGTGTCTGTCGAGGACCCACTAGTGACAATAACCGACCATATCCTGCCACGCCAATGAATACCACTATTGGCATAATGGCCAGCACAACCGGCAACTTATCCGCTCCATAGGCTGTTTTGAACAGCACCGTCGATGCAGACCTGATAAACTCATAGCCTACCAGGGTGAAGAAGGCAGACAGTCCAATCAGCAGGGCTACCTGGTATTCTGACTTATTCTTCCCAGTAAACTTCAAATAGGTTTCCTTCGGGATCTCGGCTTTCGAATCCGCTGTAGTTTTCATTCTCTACCAGGCTGGCTTGAAACTCTTCTGCCCATGCCTGAATTCTTTCCCGTGAAGTACAGCGAAACCCGAAGTGTACCCTGCCGCCATATTCCAGGGGTGTCCCCTGTTCAAATATGAGTAAGGTCCCGGGACCGGAAACAAATCCTTTATGCGCAATTAAACCGAAATTATCCGCATACCACTCTGCCAACCATTCAGGTTTGTTGGCAGGTATATTAATATGGTCAAGTTGTATTAAGGGTTTATCTGACATGGTTACGTGAAAGTTTTTAACCGGGATCCTTTTTCCAGCATTATAGCGTCTATCAGGACATGATACTTGACAGACACCCTTGAAATCATCAAATTGCGCATTTGATTTTATTCGCATTTATGGAGAGTAATCACATACTATGAAACCTACCCAGTCTCCTGCAAACCCGTGTTTTTCTTCCGGTCCCACTTCGAAACATCCCGGATGGTCTGCTGCATCATTATCGTCTATCAGCCTGGGTCGATCCCACCGGGCGAAAGAGCCAAAAGCAAGAATACAAAAGGTTATTGATGAAAGTCGATCTATTCTTGGCATCCCTGACCAGTATCTGCTCGGTGTCGTACCCGGGTCGGATACGGGAGCTTTTGAACTCGCAATGTGGAACCTGCTAGGCCAGAGGGGTGTCGACGTGTGCAGTTGGGAGAGTTTCGGCCAGGGCTGGGTAACTGATATTCAAGCGCAGCTAAAATTACCGGATGTCAGGGTGTTTAAAGCCGATTATGGTGAGTTGCCTGACCTGTCCCAGGTTGACCCAAACCGAGATATCGTATTTACATGGAATGGCACTACTTCGGGTGTCAAAGTCGCTGATGCTGGCTGGATAGCTGAAGACAGAACGGGTTTAACCTTGTGTGATGCAACTTCTGCAGTATTCGCTATGGATCTTGATTGGGAAAAACTGGATGTGGTGACCTGGTCCTGGCAAAAGGTACTTGGCGGTGAAGCCGCGCATGGCATGCTGGCACTCTCTCCGCGTGCCGTGGAACGCCTGGAGAGCTATGTGCCAGACTGGCCTTTACCGAAGCTGTTTCGATTAACCAAGGCGGGTAAGTTAATCAGTGGTATATTTTCCGCCTCCACTATCAACACTCCATCCATGCTGGCTGTAGAGGATCAACTGGACAGCCTGCAATGGGCCAGGGATATTGGCGGTCTTCCCGCGTTGATCGCGAGAAGTGAAGCGAATCTTGCCGCAGTAAGAACCTGGGTACAACAATCCGATTGGGTGGACTTCCTTGCAACAAAATCAGAGTACTGTTCTTCGACATCCATCTGCCTGAGAATCAAGGATACCTGGTTCACGAATAAAGACGAGGAAGCACAAAAAGCACTCATTAAAGAGCTGGTAGCCATGCTGGATGCAGAAGGTGTTGCGTATGATGTAGGCGGATACCGGGACGCACCGCCTGGAATCAGAATCTGGGGAGGCGGTACGGTGGATGCCAATGACGTAGCAATGCTGCTACCATGGCTGGACTGGGCATATGAAACCCTAAAAAACAAAGACCAGTGAAAACATATAGGCAACGGGAGCTGACTGATGAATGAATTAACGGAAATTACACAGGGCCTGCAATTTCCGGAAGGTCCTATTGCCATGCCGGATGGCAGCATCGTGCTGGTCGAGATCGCCAGGGGTACGCTTAGCCGCGTTTCATCAGAGGGTGAAATATCCGTAATCGCCGAGTTGGGTGGCGGTCCAAACGGTGCTGCGATAGGCCCGGACGGTCGATGCTATGTCTGTAACAATGGCGGTTTTATCTGGCATCGAAGCGACGATCTTATGTTTCCCGGCGATCAGCCTCCAGACTATTCAGGAGGGCGAATTGAAGCCGTTGATATGAACACAGGTGTGGTCGAGGTGCTGTATTCTGAATGCGATGGTATCCCCCTTCGCGGTCCAAACGATATTGTTTTCGACAGCACTGGTGGTTTCTGGTTTACGGATCATGGTAAGGCACGGCCGAGGGATAGAGATCGCACCGGCGTTTTTTATGCGTACGCTGATGGATCCTCAATTGAGGAACTAATATTCCCTCTTGAAGCACCCAACGGAATTGGGTTATCTCCTGAAGAGGACAAGCTGTATGTAGCAGAAACGCCAACAGGAAGAGTTTGGTGTTATGACTTGAGCGGCCCAGGTAACCTCCACACCAAAATTAACCCGCGCCTCGGTAGCATGATGGCACAGTTACCGACTCCGCACATGTTTGATTCGCTGGCAGTCGATGGTGATGGAAATGTCTGCGTGGCTACATTACTCACAGGGGGTATCACTATTCACTCTGCAGACTGCAAATCAGCCGAATTTGTAGAGATGCCGGACTTACTAACAACAAACATCTGCTTTGGCGGAGAGAATCTTAGCACAGCATACATAACCCTCTCTTCAACTGGCAGGTTAGTCGCTATGCCGTGGCCACGCCCTGGTCTCGCCTTGAACTTCCTCAACAAATAGCCTTTTCATGCTCATGACTTTTGACATGAAAAGGTGTGCCTGGCTATTAATTTTCCTGATATTTTCCAATGGCGTGTACGCCTTTGAAGCTGAAAAGATTCACTTTCTCATACCGGCCGGTCCCGGTGGCGGCTGGGATGGTACGGCAAGAGGTATAGGGTATGCCTTAACCAAATCAGGTTTGGTGGAGAATGTCTCGTACGAAAATCTGTCAGGTGGTGGCGGCGGCAGAGCGATCGCCAAGATGATTGAGACAGCTTCCAGACAAGAACATACATTGTTGATAAATTCCACACCGATCGTAATACGCTCTTTGCAGAATATTTTTCCACAATCCTTCCGCGATCTCACGCCAGTAGCTGCGATAATCGCAGACTACAGTTGTTTTGTGGTAAAAGAATCATCGCCATTCAAAACATGGTCTGATGTTGTGAACGCATTTCTTCATAATCCGCGGCAAGTGAAAGTGGCGGGTGGATCTGTCAGAGGAAGTACCGACCATCTGGTAGTGGCCAGGGCAATGAAGTTGGCCGGTGGGAATCCCAGGCAGGTCATTTACGTTGCTTACGATGGCGGTGGTAAAGCGATGGTTGGGCTGCTTAGTGGCGAGACACAAGTACTGTCCACGGGATTTAGTGAAGCGATAGAGATGGCCAGATCAGGTGTAGTTCGTGTGCTCGGTGTGGCATCCGATCGACGGCTCAGGGATGCACCTGAAATCCCTACTATCAAAGAACAGGGTTACAACCTCGTATTTGCCAATTGGCGTGGATTCTTCGGACCTCCAGGCCTGGCCAGTGTCACCCTGTCACAACATGTCCGACTGTTTAGCCATCTGATTCAAACCAGAGAGTTTGAAGATATCAGAGCGGCAAATGGGTGGGTTGTGCAATTTCAACCGGGTCAACAGTTCTATCGATTCCTTGAACAACAGGAAGCAGAAATCGGCCAACTAATGCGTGAACTGGGGTTTTTACAGCAGTGAATCATTGCTAATGCGCTTGCAAAAATCACAGATTGGCGGCTTGCTCTTTCTGGCACTATTCATAAGTTATGGTATAGCAGCCAATAATATCCCTCTGGATTTTCTGTCACAACAGGACATCTTTAATGCGCGCTCACTACCTTATGCAATCTCCGTGGCAGGAGCACTTGTCAGCCTGCTCCTGATACTTCAGGCAATAAGAACACCATCAGATCCGACTGATGACCCCAGATCGAAGCGGTTCTTTGATTTGAACTGGTTCCCTACCCTGGCGCTGGTTGTGGTGATGTTTGTCTACGCGCTGATATTGGATTACGTTGGATTTCTAATTGCCACGACTGTGTTTCTCATTGCCGGATACTGGATCATGGGAGAACGAAATCCGCTCATGCTGTTCCTCATGTCGCTACCACTGGTGGTTGGAATCTGGCTCATGATGGCCGGACTCGGTGTGTATCTCGCGCCCGGTAATTTGTACTTCGATATCATGGGAAGCTAATGTACGAAGGTATACTGCTCGGACTGAATACAGTCATCACCCCTGCCAACCTGGCCCTGGTGTTCAGCGGGTGTCTGGTTGGTACACTGATTGGTATGTTGCCTGGCCTGGGACCAATGTCTGCTATCGCCCTGATGATACCAATCACCTATGGCATTGAACCGGCGTCCGGCATGATCCTGCTGGCCGGTGTCTATTATGGTGCGATTTTCGGTGGTTCAACTTCATCCATATTGATTAATGCCCCGGGCGTCGCTGGTACAGTAGCCACCGCATTCGATGGATATCCGCTGGCCAGCCAGGGAAAAGCCGGTCAAGCCCTGACGCTGGCAGCCTGGTCATCCTTCGCGGGAGGAACTCTGGCGGCTGTCCTGCTGGTATTATTGGCACCTGTGCTGGCTCACTTGTCACTTGGATTTCAATCTGCAGACTATTTTGTATTGATGTTACTGGGACTCTCACTGGTGTCAGCTTTTGCCGGGCCGGGTGGATATCTGAAGGCGCTGGTTATGACCTGTTTTGGGCTGATGTTGGCGACTGTCGGTACCGATTTGTCAGCCGGTGTACAACGCTTCACGTTCGGTCGCATGGATCTCATCGATGGGATCAGTTTCCTGCTGCTGGCGATGGCCACCTTTGCGGTATCAGAGGCATTGATGATGGTTCTGGTGCCGGTATTTGATAAAACCAAAGACATACAAGTGCATCGCGATGAATTACTGCTCAATCAAGCGGCGATCAAAGAAGTCTCACCAGTAGTCGCGAGATCCTCTGTACTCGGTTTTTTTGTTGGAATCCTGCCGGGTGCGGGCGCAACTATCGCTTCCTTTCTGGCCTATGGCTTTGAGAAAAGTATAGCATCTTCAACTGACCGAGATTTGTTCGGGAAAGGCAGCCTAAAGGGCCTGGCGGCACCGGAAACTGCCAATAATGCGGCATGTACAGGATCATTTGTACCCCTGCTGACGCTGGGAATTCCTGGCTCGGGTACTACCGCTATTCTACTCGGGGCACTGATTGCTTATGGGATTCAGCCAGGACCCAGATTACTGGTCGATCAACCGGCAGTGTTCTGGTCCGTTATTATTTCCATGTATTTTGGTAATGTCATATTACTTGCGCTCAATCTGCCACTGATCCCGTATATTGCAAAATTATTGTTCCTGCCCAGGAAATATCTGGTACCAATAATCCTGTTCTTCTCGGTTGCCGGTGTCTATTTTGTTTCGTTCAACAGTTTTGACATCCACATGCTCGTATTCATCGCGGTGATTGCATCAGCACTTCGATTGCTTGAATTCCCCATGGCACCGCTGTTACTCGGATTTATACTGGGCGGCATGCTGGAAGATAATTTGCGTCGGGCTATCACGCTATCCGATGGTAGCGTCTCCTTCCTATGGGACCGACCAAGCACCCTGCTGCTTTGTTGTTTAACAATTGCGGTACTCCTGTCGCCGCTGCTGAGAACATTAATCAATCGATTCCGAGATGTATAGCTCGAAGAGTTAAGGGACTTGCCATCTAATCGGGAAGCGATTAAGGTGTCCTCCTGAAACCCACCTACCTACAGCAAAGGAGCATATTTATGAGTGTGTTTATGATTCAAATTAGCATACGCGATGATATGCACCGGACGCCTGCGCGACACGACTATCTTCATTAACCTGTCGTTAATCCTCTTTTCGCTGATCTACCGGTTCGTATTGTTGGGACCAATTGGCAACTACTTGAAGTTGTCAGAATCGGTTTGACAGGGGAATAGACTAGTGAAATTAGAAGAATTAGGTTGGGGTGAGTTCTTTGAGAACCAACTCAGCAGTGAAGATAAACAACTGATACCAGCCAGGGTAGTCCGACAGGATCTATCTGTTTATCAGCTACTCATCGACAAAGGAACACTCGCTGCATCATTACCCGGGAAATTTCGTCGTGACGCATTATCAAAAGCCGACTTGCCAACGGTTGGCGACTGGACGCTCGTCAACCCGCTGGATGGTGAAGCCGATAAAGCGATTATCAGAAAATTGTTGCGCAGAAAGAGCTGCTTTTCCCGAAAGGAAGCCGGTGGTCAGCTCAATGAACAGATCGTTGCTGCGAATATTGATACCGTATTCATAGTCTGCGGACTGGATGATGATTTCAATGCAAAACGTATAGAGCGTTACCTGCTGCTGGCCTGGGAAAGCGGCGCAGTACCTCAGATTCTACTTAACAAGGCAGATCTATGTGACGACCTGGAAGAAAAACTGTCTATGGTTAAGCAGGTAGCTCCGGGAGTCGATATCAACACGATAAGCGGTCTGACGGGGGAAGGAGTTTCCGTGGTTAGCCACTCTATCCGCACAGGTCAAACGGGCGCCCTGCTCGGGTCGTCGGGTGTTGGTAAGTCAACGATCATAAACACCTTGTTGGGCTTTGATCGATTTCCGACCGGCTCAGTTCGAAAAGGAGATAGCAAAGGCAGACACACAACCACTTTTCGAGAATTAGTCCAGTTGCCCGATGGCGGCCTGCTCATCGATACACCCGGTATGAGAGAGATCCAGATCTGGGGCAATGAAACTGCACTCTCCCAGACTTTTGATGACCTGGAAGCGTTGTCAATAAGGTGCAAATTCCGCGACTGTTCGCATATCGATGAACCAGGGTGTGCTGTAAAGAATGCCATTGAAACCGGTGAGTTGGACGAAACCAGATTAAGCAGTTACACAAAGCTGCAAAGAGAACTGAATCATCTGGCTGCACAACAGGATATTCGTGCACGACAGGACAGAAAAAAGGAACGTAAACGATTCAGTCGACTAGTCAGGAAGCGTCCGACGAAAAGGGATTGATGATTGGTCCTGGCGAACATATCCACTTGTTCAGCGCTTCTCTGGGCTAATCATCAATTTCGAACGTAATCTTATTCTGCACTCCCGCGGTTGCCATGGCGACCCCATCCATTACTTTCGGCTTGTATTTGAATTTGAGGGCAGCCCGCAGGGCCGCGGTATCAAAGATGCGGTTGGGGTGGTTCTCACATATTGCCGGTCCAGCTAATGTCTGCACAACCGCGCAATTAGACACGATAAACGGGTCAATAACCGTCCCCACTTCAGTCACGGTAAATTCAATGATCACCCAGCCTACCAGCCCACGTGCCAGGGCTTGCCTCGGATAAACGGGCTGAACCTGGACAATTGGTAAGTATTCCCCATCGGAAACCATCGCACCAGGTCCGGTAGGTCCGGCTGATGTATCCACGACTACTTGACTCATGGTGTAAGCGTTGGGATCAATCTCGGTGCTGAAACTCGGTTGCGGTATATCAGGTGGTGGACTATCGGGTGGCGGTGGTGGCTTCGGTTTACGGTCTACTTTGGTCAGTGTCTGTGTTTCCTTGACCCGAACATAATCGATCAGGAAATCGCTGCCAGCTTCCTTCATCACTCTTTGCCCGGAATTTATCAGAGATTGCATCACAAAAAGGAGCATCAGCGTCATACAAACACCAAGAACAATTGAAATACTATACTTTATTACAATCATTCTGACTCACGCTCCCTGCCAAGTGCTGTTTTTGCTGCTGAAACCCCAAATAAGAAGGGCTGGGATTTATTCCCTCCAGGAACAAATCTCCAGCCCTAATTTTATCTTTTTCAGGCTATCCTTCAAGCATTTTTCTTAGTTCTTTCTGCCTGCGTTGCTCGCCTTTAATGTAGCGAATATACTGTCTGCAGGACTTGGCCTTCTTCTTGTCTTTTGCAGCTGCACGGAAAGCACTGGTAGCCTCCTTCCAGCGTTCCAACTGCATCAATGAGATACCCATCCAGAATTCCACATCCCTGGGTTTATTCAGATCACCTTTCTTGATGGCATCACGATAGGCTTTCACTGCTGATTTATGCTGATCATTATTCGCCAGTGCTTGTGCCAGTCGATAAAAAATTTCACCGTCTTCAGCATATTTTGTCGCAGCACGCCATCCGGCAATTGCCTTTTCCGTATCCTGGGACATGGTCCAGGATTGTGCAAGGAGCTTTAAATTTCTCTCATTCTTCTTGATCAGATCATCATCAATGCCTTTTTGCATCACTACCGCCGCTTCATATGGCACTTCGGCATTCAGCAGACGTTGTGCGAGCATGATGACTTCGGATTCACGGGTCAGCATATTTTGCAGATAGGCTGCGTAATAAGCATCTAATGCTTTGTCTTCCTGTTCTCTTTCAGAATACATGCCGGCCAGGTGCATCCAGTATTGTTTCTTGGGGTACTCGACAATCAGTCTTTCCAATACCGCAACGACATTGTCATAATCCTTTAATTCGTTATACAAAATGACTAACAAGTACAGCCAGTTTTCCTTCACGGTTCTCTGCTGGCTCTCTGCAGCCGATATCACTTGCTTTGCGTAGATCAGGGATTCCTGAAAATTGTCCATCTGATAGAAAGCAGTTGCTTTCAGATACAAAACTCCCGGATCGAGTAATTCATTGAGTTTCAACCACCGGTCAATGTACGCGATGGATTTACGGTAGTCTTCCTGCTGGTAGTAGAGCTGAAACAGTGATCGCAAGGTGCCTAACTCAAGCGCCAGGGTTATTTTTTCCTGTTTTAGTACCTGTTCGTAGGCATTGATTGTACTGTCAGTATCTTCCAGTGTGTAATAGGCAAAAGCCAGCATATTCCAGACCTGGGCAATTTCATAGGCATTCAGACCACGCCTGGTCAATAGCTTTTTAAGGATTGGCAAGGCTTCGGCTGAAGTATCTGCTTCAATAAATGCCTGCGCTTCCGCGATTTGTTTGTACGTACTCTCCCGCATCGCTGGCACTTTTCGAGTCTGCTGCTTTTTCTTTTTGGCAGTGGTCGATGCTTGTGCGGCATACGCCTGCCCGCTGGTTACACAGACATGCAAAGAACTCAATACCAGGGGCAACATCCAGAACGTGGAGACCAGGACAAGTTTTCTTAACACACTTAATCTCCCATTAACCTTCAGTCAGTTCAAATGTTATCTTATTCTGGACGCCACCAGTTGATGTGGGTACGCCGTCGATGACCTTGGGCTTATACTTGAATTTTAACGCGGCTTTCAATGCTGCCGAATCAAAAATGTTGCTTGGATGATCCTCGCACTCCCCTTCTGACTTGACATTCTGAACCATTCCACAGTTGGCAACCACCACCGGATTCTCAACCATACCCTGCGCATTCACTGTAAATTCAACGATCACCCATCCTGCCATACCACGCGATAATGCGCGTCGCGGATAGACGGGTTGCACTTTCACGATGGGCAGATAATCGCCATCGGTGATAGCAAAACCGCCACCACTGACATTGACGTTGACACTCAAATCAACCTGTGTCATGGAATAAGCATTATTGTCTACCGCAACGTTGAATTGTGTTTGTGGAATCTCCGGTGGTGGCTCATCGGGTGGTGGCGGCTTCTGGGGTTTGCGTTTTTTCGTCTGCAATGTCTGGTTTTCCTTGAGTCGTACAAAGTCAACCAGTGAACCCCCGCTATCGTCCGTGAGCACTCGTCTGCCTGAATGGATGAGTGACTGCATGATATAGAACAGCAGCAATGTTACAAAAAGACCAATACCTATTGAAAGACTGTATCTGGTTACCATTACACCACCCCTAATGTTTATTCACCGACGCAACAGCAACCTGCGTAATTCCAATCTGCCGTGCTGCATCCATGATAGCCAACAACTTCTCGGTCTTGGCTTTGCGATCAGCCTGAATCACCAATCCACCTTTAGGGTTCTCCGAGTGCAACTGTTCCATAAGCGGGCGTACGGCTCGAATATCAACCTTCTTTTTATCAATCCATATGTTATTGTCAGCAGTAACAGCCACTAAAAGTGATACAAATTTCTTTGATTCACCTGTAAAAGTATCGGGTCTGTTCACTTCTGCACCCGACTCTTTAATGAATGTTGCGGTCACAATAAAAAAGATCAGCATTATGAACACCACATCCAGCATGGGTGTGAGGTCAGCAACCTTTTCGTCTTCCTGCTGTGTTCTTCTTGGCATGCACGTTTCTCTGATTATTGCTTTGCATCACCTGATTAAGTAATTCAAAGCAGCTAAAATAAAGTACCGGTGGGCTGAGCTGTCAGTGATCCATCGTCAGGGTATCTTCCATATAATCTGATTCAGACGAGACCTTGCCCATCAACCATGTATTGGCAAAAACACCCGAAAGTGTTGCGACCATGCCTGACATGGTTGGAATCGTTGCTGCGGATACACCCGCAGCCATCGACCTGGCATTTCCACCGGAAAAAGTCATCGCTTCAAACACCTGAACCATACCGGTTACCGTTCCCAGCAATCCCAGCAGAGGTAGTAACGATATAAAGGTCTTTATTAGAGACATATTTCTCTTCAAACGCTCATTCACTTCCGAGATGGATCGTAAACGAATCATTTGTGCCTGCCACGACTTTCTCTCTGGTCGACCTTCCCATATCGTCAAACACCTGGCTACATCCTTTTTGTGCTCTGTGTTGACGTACCAGATGCGCTCAAAAATTAAACACCACATGGAAAATGTCGCCAGCGCGATGAACCAAAGCACATTACCACCAGCTTCCATAAATGTTCGGATAGCAATCATTACTTCCATATCAGTGCCTATCCTTCCTGACCTTCAGCCTGTTCAGCAATCAGGCCGGCACTTTGTTCCTGCAGAATATGCAGAATAGAAGTGCTTCGCGCCTGCACGATGGAATGTAATAAAACCGTCGGTATGGCGACACAGAGGCCAAGTACGGTCGTCATCAATGCCTGGGATATACCGCCGGCCATAGTCTTTGGATCACCGGTACCAAACAGTGTGATTGCCTGGAACGTAAGGATCATCCCGACCACCGTACCCAGCAGACCCAACAAAGGTGCTACCATAGAAATAATCTTGATAAACGAAATTCTCGCAGTGATCGCCGGTGATTCTTTCAGAATTGCTTCATCAAGTTTTAACGTGAGCGTATTGGTATCCACTTCCTTGTTTTCATGATAGATATTGAGCAAGCGTCCCAGGGGGTTGCCGGTATCCGGCACAGAGTTTTTCATCTGACCCAGAACCTTGTTACCAACCCTATAGAGAGTAACGAAACGTTCCAGCGATAACAGCAGGGCAATGATACCCAACGTGATGATTACATAACCAACATTACCGCCTTGATTGATACGTTCTTTAAGCGTCGGTGTCTGAATCAACAACCCTAACAATTGGCCCCGAGTCGGATCCATTCCAAATGCGGTAAACCCGCTGGTCGCGGCCTGCAAATCAGCCGTTGTTTCCGTAAACCTGCTCGCTGGCTGACGTGGAAGTTCAACCAGTACCTGCTTGTCGATATCAAACTTCAGGTAGTTACCTTCTGCGATGATATTAAAGGTACCTACACGCACTACTTCCTGTTCAACCTCATCACCATTCGGCCTGATTACAGTGGCGTTGAAGCGAGCAACCCGGCCAGATTCTGTCATCTCACGTTGTAGTTCAAACCACAGCCGCTCGATTTCCTCGATCGTCGCCAGCTTGCTGCTCTGCCCCATTTCTGCAGCAAATTTGCCCAACCAGTCGCCACGATTCGGAAATTCGGCGCTGATGATCGAACCTTCAAACACTCCCCTGGTATCACCGCTCACCTGCTGCAGTACACCAAACAATTCACGCAGTGACCCCAGTCGCTTGGATAGAATATCTTGCAGGCTGGCAATTTTAGATTCGTTGTTCTCGAACTGTGTTTCCAATCGTTCACTGCGATCTTCTTCCTGTCGCTGTAACCGGTGTGCCTTCTTAACTTCATTTTGCTGATTAGCTTTATCCCGCAGGAATTGTGCTTCCCGCTGCTTATTGACTTCTCGCCCGGTTACCTGGTGTTCCTGAACCATTTTCAGTAACTCAGAGAGCGATTTGGCTGGAATG
>CAZNFE010000041.1:0-12537 GCA_964571945.1 uncultured Pseudomonadales bacterium | reverse complement strand
GATACATTGTATGACTGTGAGAAGTCTGCAGCAGACTGTGCCGAAAGACTATGCCGAAAGACTATGCCGAACGCGTTTACGCGGGCGTGCTTGGGAAAGTGATCGGCGTATACTCGGGGCGCCCGTTTGAAGGATGGCCTTACGAATTCATACAGAAACGGCCGGGTTGTTGCGGGGGGTAGGCTGGGTGGTTTTTCAGAGCAATCAGCAAGTAGCATTTGATCGCTAACATCCTTGTAGTAGACTGCGAACAGTCCGGTCAAAAGAGAACCTCAACATGAAAAGAACAGTACTCGGTGGCACAAACGGCCTTGAAGTTTCCCAGTGTGGCATGGGCGTCATGAGTATCACTGCCTTCTACGGAGACCCACTCCCGGATGCAGATGCAATAGAGCTCATACAACAGGCTGTGGAATCCGGATGCACGTTCTTCGACACGGCAGAAGCCTACGTCGCGCAGCATCCGGTGACAAAGGAGATGTTATGGAACGAGGAAATTCTAGGCAAGGCCGTCGCCACAATCGGCAGGGAAAGAGTTGAAATCGCGACCAAGTTTGGCGGGCAATCCGCCGAGACAGGCCCGGCCGCTGGCGAGCATATGAAGAATGCCTGTCGTGCGGCACTCGGGCGCCTGGGCACTGAATACATTGATCTGTACTACCTGCACCGCGTTGACGAAAACGTTCCCATCGAGGAAACGGTTGCCACCATGGCTGAACTGGCTGAAGAAGGTGCAGTCAGGCACATCGGATTAAGTGAAGCTTCACCCGATGTGATCCGTCGTGCCCAGAAGGTGCATCCGATCACTTGCGTGCAGCAGGAGTGGTCTCTTTACACCCGGGACCTCGAGGAAGACATCGTGCCGGTCTGCCGGGAACTGGGCATAGGTATTGTCCCGTACTCACCGCTTGGCCGGGGATTTCTCAGCGATGACATGATCACGCCAGCGGACGACGTTCGACAGATGTTCCCACGACTGGCCGGGGATGCCTTCGAAGCCAACAAGTCACTGCGAGCCAAGGTCGAAGCCATGGCAAGAACGAAGGGGTGTCATACGGCACAGCTCTCACTGGCCTGGCTTTGGGCGCAGGGTGAAAGGCTCGGGGTTGACGTTGTCCCGATTCCAGGGACCACAAAGATAAAGAACATGCGCAGCAACTGTGAGGCTACCGGCATCACCATCACTGAATCGGAGTTCGAGGAACTCTCTGCAGTATTCGATGAGGTGGTCGGTGAAAGGGGTTTCGAGCAGTACATGGCGGGCACCTACCGTGTCAGGCAGAATGCCGGCACTGACTAGACATGGGATCCCAGGCGGGTGCCGTCCTGCCTGATCGAGAAAACGGTTCCGGCGAGAACTCTCAGTAGGGCAGGGTTTCCATCAGCAGACGGTTGAATTCCTGAATGAGCGAATTTAACGCGTGGCACTCGCAGCGAAGGCTTGGGGCTGGTTGTTTAGGCAAAGAGATGTATGACGTATCGCTCTCGATATTTTCAAAGCTACACTTTTCAAAAATCTGCCGCTGTTATTTAATCGCGTCGCGATGTAAATGGAGTAGAGGTCCAGTCACAACATTTACAGCTGACAGCATTTATCGTGTACATGGGTCATTTCATGGGAGTGCGGTTTACGCATCTGTAGTGCGCGTTGTGGCCAACGAAGAAACCGATGAGCTGTTGTCCAATTTGTCGCTACCGCCCGACGGTGGATATCGGATAACGTACATAGGGAGGTCGCATGAGAGTGAATACGTTACGAATTCCTTGCCTTGATCTGGAAGACGCACAAAGCTTTTACACGAGAATGCTTGGGCAAGGAAAGTCATTTGGGGACGCAGCGCAAGGCTATATTGGTTTTGATATTGAAAATGTATCGATATTGCTTGAGCCTATCGAGGCTGGTGAGTTTGAAGCTGGAAGATATCTTGGCTTTAGTCTCGAGGTTCCAGACATTGAGAGCTTCTACGCCCATCTGAAACATGAGATGTCGTTTACCGGTCCACCGAAGAAGCAGGTGTGGGGCGGCGTGATGACACATCTCACCGATTGCAGTGGCAACACACTTTCAATCGTCGAAACTGATGGCCAATAATGGCGGGCATCTGGGCTGGGTGGTTTTTCAGTGAAAAGGGGGCTTATACTTCCTCACATAGACGCCCCTTCATCAACCCAATTTTTTCACCATTTAAAAGTTGGTTATGACCTTGGACTTAGCATCTTCATAATTGAGGTATCCATTGTTGATGGTAACCTTCGGAATTGGTTGGGGCGTCTATATCTTCTTGTATCTTATCTTCTACAGCTTTTGATATTTTGTTAGATCAGATGTTGTAACTTGTCCATGACCGGGGTGAACTCGGATTCTTCTTTCGGTATCGAGCCAGCAGTAGTGGTGCCGGGTCCAGTGCGTTCGGGTCTTGTTCTCTGATCGATAACGAAACCCATGACGCCGAAGCAGGGATTGCAGATGCCGACGCACATCGCCCAGCTGCTGCATTGTGTGTTGTCTTGAACGCAACAGGTCACGATCCTGTTCCATTTGTGCGACTGGTGGCTCAACAATAGCAGTAAGAGGCGACTCGTTTGTTAACCGCAAGTCACAAGTCCTGAAACTTGTTTCGCACCCCGGAATGGCTCTTTCGGTTGATCGATCGGGAGACGGCCACTACCCGTTGCATCTGGCCCCTACCGCGAAAGCGGAACGCTTTATCATTAATTGGGACCATCTCCAATTGCTGGATGGATCTGTGGTTGCCGTAGGCATTCCACCCCAGAGAACGATAAACTCCGGCTCAGCCGAGGAGAATTTCGATGTTTGATGTAGACTGAGGAATCGGTCAGCAAGTTCACAATCTATTTCGCTTTCGTCGATCGCAGGCCCCTATGAGGGGAGACTGATCGAAACACCTGCAAAATTTCCTGAGGAGCGTTGTTTGGAAGGTTGTGTCTTGATTCAAAGGGAGTGATATTTCGCTAGCTTTCCCCCGGAATACTGGTCCGCCATGCATTTCCAGCCGAGCATCGCTATAATGGATCATTGAAATCAACGGAATCCGGATGCTCTGCCACCAATGAACCCACCCGAAAAAGCAGACAGGGGCGCAAGACGCAAGGCACGGACCCGCGCCAAGTTACTGGCGGCAAGCAGAAAACTGTTTGTCGACAAGGGCGTAGACAACGTCAGTATTCAGGACATCACCGATGAGGCGGATGTTGGATTCGGAACCTTCTACAATCATTTCCAGTCCAAGAACGACGTGCTCGAGGGGGTTGCGGATGCCTATCTTGATCGCCACAATGAGGAAATGGATCGTCTGATCGCTGACCTGGACGACCCTGTCGAGATCGTCAGTGTTGGCTGGCGATACACCCTGGCTGGCGCTAAGGACAGGGAACAGTTTTCCATTCTGAAACAGATTCCCTACATACTTCGAAATCGAATCACAACCCGGGCACTCAATGACATTCGCCGGGGCGTCGATGCGGGCAAGTTCAAGATTAACAATCTGGACGCCTTCATGAGTTGTGCTCCCAGCATGCTGCTTGGAGTTATGGAAGACTACGCGGACGACGTTCTCACCCTGGATGATGCCGAGTACACGACGGTTTACTACCTGAGACTGCTTGGGGTCGAAGAATCCAAAGCACTGGCCCTGATTGCCAAACCCTTGCCGCAATTGGATTAGCAACCGGTTGAACTTGTGGCTACTCTACTTGGGAGTGGGGAACGCTGGGTACTTTACCGGTTTTTTTCGTTGGAAAATCACCATGATTCGCTCCGAACATCAGGAAGACCAGTCGGGTCGTTAAAGCACCCGATATCCCAGCATCTCCGCTACGATTAATTAAAACCTACGGGCTGCTCCTGACACCTGAGCGTGCCCGATCGCTGCTACCTCCCGTGTATCCGGTTGGATATGCTGGTTGCTCCCTAAGAAAAGTAAAAAATTTGAAATACATTGTTGACGAATAATCATATCTGATATAACATCAGTTATGAGTATTCGTCATTCAGTACTTCAATACTCGTTTTGAACCGGTAGAGCGCTTTTAGATAGTAAGTCCACGGCGTTCAATCCGCCAGGTTTTTTGAAGACTTTGGAGGAGTGAGTAAATGAAGGTGTCTTTTCTTGGATTAGGTAATATGGGTGCTGGTATCGCCGCTAATATTCTTGAAGCGGGATTTGACCTGACGGTCTGGAACCGGACCCACGCGAAGACCCAGCCCCTGGTTTCCAGTGGAGCCAGGGCAACTCAGGCACTCTGCGACGCGGTTGAAGAAGCTGACGTGGTGATGACTTGTCTGATGGACGATCAATCCATCCGCGATCATCTGGATACCTCCACAGGCATCCTCACGGCAATGCGACCCCAGGCATTGCATATCTGTCTGACAACCATCTCTCCAGGGTTCGCCGATGAATTGGCTGAGATCCACAAGACTCACGGAACGCGTTTCATTGCGGGACCCGTCGTCGGTCGACCGGATGCTGCAGAAGCCGGGGAGCTTATGACGATTCTGGGCGGGGACCTGGATGCACTGGACACAATCCAGCCGCTGATTGACAGCTACACATCTGCAGCGATACGCGTTGGTGCAGTCCCTGGAGTGGCTGCCACGCTCAAGCTGTGCCTGAATTACACCGTCATTTCGACCATAGAACTGCTGGCTGAAGTATACGCATGCGCCGACAAGTCGGGCCTGGACCTGAATATCCTGCACGGCCTCTACCAGACCATTTATGCACACCCGGTTTTCAAGATGTACGCCACCAAATTGATGAACAGGGACTTTGATGATGGTGGTTTCCGCATGGAGGGTGGTCTCAAAGATGTCCGTCTCATGCTCGAGGCTGCCGGAAACCTGCAAGCACCATTTGAAATCGGCAAGATCATCGAGCGGAAGATGGTCTCCGCCATGGAACAGGGCATGCAGGATCGAGACTGGAGCGCGATCTACGAGATCAGCCGTCAGCAGGCCGGCCTGGTTTGAGAAGCAGGCCACTCACACATATTGTTGGTAGCAGTCATTGTGACACAGGAGCATCGGATTATGGCAAATATAACAGGCGGAGAAGTCTTACTGAAATGCCTGAATATGGAAAAGGTACGGCACATTCATGCGATCACGGATGGAACCTACATGATGTTTCTCGAAGCATTGCAGCGCCTGGGTCCTGATTTCGATATGCGATTGATTGTACCACGTCATGAAGCCGCAGGCGCTCATATAGCCGACGCATATACACGTGTCGCAGGGACCCCAAGTGTGGTTATGGCCTGCGCTGGCCCGGGTGCTGCCAATCTTCTGTCCGGTCTGATTTGTGCCCAGGCGGAGGGGAGTCCCGTCGTCGCGATTACCACTACTCGCCGCAGCGATATAGGCGATGCCTACGCTCAGCAGGCAGCTATGCAGGTGGGTAATCAGTATGAATGTTTTACCGCGGCGGTCAAGTGGAGTGGTGCCGTGGATCATTGGGCGCGCATCCCCGACATGGTCCGCCATGCGTTTCGGGTTGCCCTGGCGGGTCGTCCCGGGCCGGTGCACCTATTGATCCCACAGGATGTTTTAGATGCCAGGGGAGAAGAGTCAGACATCGAACTGCAATCGCCGGAGTTATATCGAGTCAATCTGCAGGCGGCTGGCCAGGGAGATCCGGACCTGATTCGCAAGGCGGCTAAAATGCTGGTTGGCGCACGATTATTGAACCTTCATGCAGGCAATGGTGCGGAACGGGCCCAGGCAGGTCCTGCGATCACTGCACTCGCCGAGCATCTGGGCATGCCGGTTACCACAAGCGTCAGGGCGCATGGCATTGTTTCTGCAGATCACCCTCTGGCGCTACACACCGGCTGTCCGGCCAGTTACCTGGCTCACCAGGAAGCTGACGTCCTATTGATTATCGGAACTCGCCTCGGTGAACTGGCAGCCTTCGGAAAGGCACCTGCCTGGGTCGATCCGGCTAGCTCCCGGACCATCCAGATTGACACAGAACCCACCAACATAGGCCTGAATCGTCCGGTAGATGTGGCTCTGGTTGGAGATGCACAGAAGATTGTGGAACAGCTGTTGGTGGAAGTCAGACAACTCACTGCAGAGCGATCACCGCATCCTCGCATCACGGACTACACCCGATATCAGCGGGAGTGGCGAGATGGTCTCAATGCAGTGGTCGATGAATATGGTGAAAAGCTTTGTGTTGGAACCCTGGTAAAAACTTGTGATGAATATTTCGATGACGATGCGATTCTGACGGTTGATGGCGGCAACACCGCCTGGTGGGCACTCAACTCGCATTCAACCAATGCGCCCGGAGCGACAATTCATTCCAGTCAGTATGGGCACCTGGGGAGTGGGTTTCCTTATGCGATCGGCGCCAAGCTGGCGCGACCGGATAAGACTGTCTACTGCATCACCGGGGACAGCGCTTTCGGTTTCAATCTACAGGAGATAGAAACCGCCGTGCGAGAGGATTTGCCGGTCATCATCCTGGTGGCAGTCGATGGCGCATGGGGGATGGAAAAGACCGCGCAGCTTCGAACCTGGGACAGGGAAGCCCCCTGGTTCTGTATAGAACACTCCAAGGTTCGCTACGATCAGGTCTGTGTGGCCATGGGTGGGCATGGAGAGTATGTGGAAGTGGTGAATGAACTTATTCCGGCTTTAGACCGGGCTATCGGGTCAGGCAAACCGTCCGTGCTGCATTGCGCGATTGTGCCGGAAAGTAACATCCATCCTCCGGGGATAGAAGTCTGGAATGCGGTCAGGGCTGGTCAAGCAGGAGAACTCTTCGCTTAGAGAAGCTCGGACCAAGCGGATACCTCATGAACTCACCGTATTTGCGTAGTTGGAGAACTGAAAATGGACATAGAGATGACTGAATTGCTGCTGGCCTTCGGATTTTTTTGGATTCTGGTCGCTGCTCTACTCGGACTGATCCAGGGGATGAGACACACGGGGCATGGAGCCCGGCTTGAAAGCGTCGCCGAGGCAGGTGATCTGGTCGCATATAACCGTGAATTCACTACATTCAGACGCAATACCACTACTCACACCCACAGCATGTTGTTCGCCCTGCTGACTCTAACGATAGCAGTCGTACTGCAGGTGCTGCAGCTTGTCGAGGCCGATGCAATGTTGATTGGTTCAACACTGATCGGTGCAACCGTGATCTGGACCCTTGGAGGACTGCTGAATATCAAAGCTGTCAAGGGCGTGGGAGACTTGCTTTTAGTAGGTGGCGTGCTGTTGACCCTGTTCAGGGTAGTAGAAAACGGGCTGCAACACTTGTAAAGCAAGCCTGCGCAACAGGTGTGCGGGCAGGGCAGGACATGAACACATTCAATCAGGGGATAGTTCTATGAAACGAATAATGCTTAGTATCATGTTGTTTGGTGTGGCCCAGGTCATGAAAGTGGCTGCCCGCTTGGACAAGAGCTTTGCCAGGCGGCTCGCGGAACACGATCTGATCGCACAAATTCAGATTCGCGATGGCTCCATTGGTCGTTACTACATTTTGCGTAATGGGAAGATCAGTTCAGGAAGGGGACTTCATCCATCGGCGGATATAAGAGCCATTTTCCGAGATGAGGAGGTGGCGCTGAAGCTGCTCACGCCCCCAACGGATTACCTGGCTCGCGTTAACGCGATGAAAACCTTTACCCTGCAGACCGAGGGAGATGATGCGCTGTTCAGCTGGTTTATGGAAACGATCGCGATCATGCAGAATATAGGGACCCGCTTCGGAACCCCGATGCAGGATGGTTCCGTACGCTACGTTAATCAAACCAATGGGGGCCCCGTCTTCGTTTATGTCAAGGACGGCAGGATTCTGCGTATTACGCCGATGGATTTCGATAAATCCGATGCTGAACCCTTCTCCATCGATGCCCGGGGCAAGCGGTTTACACCGGCTCGAAAAACATCCCTGTGTCCCCACGGCCTGGCCTCGAAATCCATGATCTATTCCAAGGATCGTTTGCTTTATCCAATGAAGCGCGTTGACTTTGACCCGCAGGGTGAACGCAATCCACAGAATCGTGGAATCTCCGGTTATGAGCGGATCTCCTGGGATGAAGCCCTGGACCTGGTGGTCAGTGAAATCCGCAGGTCGAAAAAGGAAGGAGGGCAGGGGGCGGTGGCATTCAGCCATCCATCGCACCACACCTGGGGCAACATCGGCTACTACCTCAGTGCATTTACTCGCTTCATCAATACTGTTGGCGGCACTAAGGTACATCTCAATCCGGACAGTTGGGAAGGCTGGTACTGGGGAGCCGTACATCACTGGGGTTACAGCATGCGACTTGGTGGTTGCGAATTTTACGGCACCGTCGAGGATTGTCTGAAGGAAAGCGAGATGATCGTTTTCTGGTCCAGCGATCCGGAAACGACCAATGGTGTCTATGGTGGCTTCGAGGGCACGATGCGCCGCCAGTGGGCCCAGGAGCTTGGCCTCAAGATGGTCCACATCGATCCGTACAAGAATACCACGGCGTCCCTGTTCGGTGGAAAGTGGATTCCCATACGGGCTGGCACCGACGCGGCCATGGCGCACGCCATCGCCCACGTCTGGATGTCAGAGGGCCTTTATGATGAAGACTATGTTGCCAGGCTCACCACCGGTTTCGAGATGTACGAGGATTACGTTCTGGGTAAGGAAGACGGCATCCCGAAAACGCCGGAGTGGCAGGAATCGGAAACCGGGGTACCGGCGCGCGATGTACGTGCGCTGGCCCGGGAATGGGGTTCCAGGAAAACCTACCTGGCGGCTGGTGGACCGGGTGGCATCCTGGGCGGTGCCACGCGCACTGCCACCGGCATCCAGTGGGCTCGATCAATGGTGTACCTGATGGCCATGCAGGGTCTGGGTAAACCGGGGGTCAATATGGGCAGCCTGCAGACTGGTACTCCACTGGATACCAGTTTTTACTTCCCTGGTTATGCCGAAGGGGGCATGTCGGGGGAATTGGCGGAAACGGGCGCCGCCGTCAGCCTCTACCAGCGTGCACCCCATCTGGTGAGCATGAATCCGAGCAAGCAAAAGATTCCACGACTCCGCCTGCCGGAAGCGATCATGGAGGGGCATGCCGAAGGATATCCCACGGACCCTACAAGCATGCAGGGGCAATTCAGGAAATTCACCTACCCGGCTCCGGGGGAAGCCAGAATAGAGATGCTTTACCGTTACGGCAGTTCATCCTTCGGCACCATGACGGGTGTCAACCGTTGGGTGAACATGTACAGATCCGAGAACTTGCCGTTTGTGGTCAACCAATCAATCTGGAATGAAGGTGAAGTCAAATTTGCTGATCTCATTCTTCCCGCCTGTACCAACTTCGAGCGTATCGATATAGGGGAATGGGCAAATGCAGGCGGTTACGTGCATGACTCGTCGGCCCAGCTCAACCACCGCGTGATCACCATCCAGCACAAATGCATCGAACCCCTGGGTGAATCGCGATCGGATTTCGAGATTTTCTATAACATCACGCAACGGCTGGGTCTTGGATCCTACTTCGCCGAGGCATCCACGGAACTGGACTGGTGTCGCCGCATGTATGAAGCGAGCGACCTGAAGAAAGTCATATCATGGCGTAAATTGTTGCGCAAAGGCTATTATGTGGTACCTCCGGTCAAGGAGGAACTCAGGGCGCCTACCGCATTTCGTTGGTTCGCCGAAGGGAGGAAGAAGGATGTTCCGGAACCCCACCCTCTACCGGCGGATTACACCGAGGACTACCTTTCAGGATTGCAGACAAGATCCGGAAAGATCGAATTCGAATCATCCAGCCTCAAGCTGTTTGAAGATCCGGAGCGGCCACCCCTCAACCGCTATGTCACTTCCTGGGAAGGTCCTCAGACAACCGATTTGCTCGAGGAATATCCGTTGCAACTGATCTCCCCACACACACGGTTCAGTTTCCACACGGCCGGGGACGGCAAGGATACAAGCATTAACGATATCAAAGATCATCGTGTACTGATCGATGGTTACTACTATCTTGTTGCTCGCATCAATCCGAAGGATGCAGAGTCTCGAGGTGTGAGGACCAATGATCTTATCCGGTTGTTCAACGACCGTGGGGCCGTGATCTGTGCCGCCCTGGTTACAGAACGGATAATGCCGGGGACCATACACGCCTACCAGGCATCGGCCGTCTATGACCCGCTGGGAGAACCGGGTGCATCGGCCGATCGGGGAGGCTGTGTGAATATTTTGACACCCTCGCGGCTGCAATCGTCGAAGACCAGCGCGTCAGCTTGTGGTTCCTGCCTGATTCAGGTGGAAACCTGGAACGAATTGGAGGAAGCGGTATGAATAAGTGGATGATGATCGTCGATGTTGCAAAGTGTCTGAACTGCAACAACTGTTTTCTATCCTGCAAAGATGAGCATGTGGGCAATGATTTTCCCGGCTATGCAGCAGCCCAGCCATTGCATGGTCATCGCTGGATCAACATGTACCGCAAAGAGCGCGGACAGGTTCCCATGGTGGATCATGTATCAATGCCAGCCATGTGCAACCATTGCGATGATGCACCCTGCATCAAGGCCTCGAACAATGGTGCCGTATACAAACGACCGGATGGGATCGTTATCATCGATCCGGACAAGGCACGAGGACAGAAAGACCTGGTTACTGCCTGTCCCTATGGCGCTATCTGGTGGAACGAGGAAGCACAATTGCCACAGAAGTGGATCTTCGATGCGCACCTTCTAGATGCCGGTTGGAAGGAGCCACGCTGTGTTCAATCCTGCCCCAGCGGTGCTCTCAAGTCGGCGCAGGTCTCCAACACCGAGTTGCAACAGTTGATTGAAGAGGAAGACCTGGAGGTTCTGAGTCCCGAACACAATACCCGTCCCCGGATTTTCTACAAAAACCTCTATCTGTTTACCAGTTGTTTCATAGGCGGCACCGTCACCAGCGTGAGTGATGGTGTTGAAGATTGTGTCGCGGAGGCTCAGATCTCTTTGCTGAGAGACGGTGAATTGGTTGGGCAGACCATGAGTGATGCCTTCGGAGAATTCAGATTTGATCGGCTGAAGCCAAACAGTGGCAGCTACCAGTTGAGAATCGAGAAAGTCGCCTATGTGGAACAAAGCCTGGAAGTTGAACTGCAGGAGAGCTGTTATGTCGGAGTTGTCGAGTTGCAATTTGAACTGGGTGACGAGCAATCGCGGGAATCGACGCAGGAACTGGCTTAAGTCTGAAGCTAATGCCCATTCCCGAGAGAGGATGTATTTGCAGTACTATTAATAGGATGTAATTGGTTCTGATTTATGAAATTCGTAACCTAGAGGAGACCAGATCGTGTCATTACAAACCTTTCTACCCACTCCAAAATTCGATGACTACCGGGAGCTGTTCAAGAACAACTATCGACTCACCAGACGTGAGGATGGCGTGCTTCTGGCCGAGGCCCATACCGAAGATGGTTCGATACAGTTGAGCGTTGAAAATCACAGATCCGTGGGGCAGCTTTTCAAGACCATTGGTGCTGACCCTGAGAATGAGGTGATGATATTTACCGGAAGCGGGCCAAATTTCATGGTCAGTTTCGATCCGGAGGGCTTCAATCTGGAGCAGGAAGATCTGGAGCACTGGGCGTATGAGTATGCTTACAAGGATGGAAGGATCAATATCAGCGCTCTGATCAATGACCTTGAGATTCCCACTATTGGCGTCATGAACGGTCCGGGATTTCACGCTGAATTGTGTCTGATGTGCGATCTGAGCATCTGCAGCGAAGATACCATTATTTTCGATCCTCACTATTCCTTCGGCTCTGTGCCCGGGGACGGGATTCACTGCTGCTTTCAGGAACTCTTGGGTGTAAAAAGAGCCGCCTATGCCCTCTTGACCGGAGAGGAGATCGGTGCTGACAAGGCGCTTGAACTGGGTCTTGTCAACGAGGTGGTACCTGGGGATAAGTTGCTGGAAAGAGCCTGGCAACTGGCCGACCAGTTGATGGCTCAGTCGAGAACCACTCGTCGACTAACGACGCAGATCGTCCGCCGCCCCTGGAAAAAGAGGATCAATGACGACCTGGATGGTGGTTTTGGCATTCAGATGTTCTCGCATCTGGCGAAAAAGGAAGTGATTCATGTTGATAAGGAGAGTGTGGGGGAGGGGACCGTTCTGGACAGGTTGCAGGCAAGGAACAGCAAACACCTGCCCTGATCTGATATAAGTCTCATTGTCCGTTTCAATGCCTCTTTGTGGTAATTCCTGGGCAGGCCAGCGTATTCTTCCAGATGTTTCAGGTCGGCTATGCTGAAATTTTTCTTCTCGCCATTCAAACTCAGTTGATGTGTCCTGGTGAAGTCACTCCCTTCTGCATCGGCTAGGTCATAAGCCGGGGAGAGTCTAGCCACTTCATATCACGTAGAGGTATCCATCATGGATGGTAGCTCTCGGTTGAGAGGGGGCGTCTATATCTTCTATACTCTTACATCCCACGGTCGCTGTATTGTTGAGTACCGGTGCGGAAGGGAGGAGCATACCCTGGGCAACTACATGAGAAATGCGGAGC
>CAZNFE010000040.1:4902-12638 GCA_964571945.1 uncultured Pseudomonadales bacterium | reverse complement strand
TGGACGTGAGCCGCAGTTGTGTGTGGGCTGACCATGCCGGCTGCGGCTGTCTTGTTCTCAGTGCGGAGGTGAGCTTTGCGCGTTGATAGCCCGCTGGGGTTGGAGGCCCAACGCATCCTGTCCGAGCACCTAGATGGCTTGAAGAAGGCCATCCTGCTCAAGTAACTCCGTAGACGACAATCGTTTTTCCAGGAAAGCCATCTGGGTGAAATCCTCGCTCACCGAGATGTCTTCATCGAACGGCCGGGATAGACGTGTGGATCGTTTCACGTCGTCATCTTGCCGCTGATGCTCATCTAGTTTGTGCAGGGATTTGGCCGGCTGATCCGTACGGAGGATGACTACGGCGTTGTGATTCTCTACGATCGTGGTATCCACCGCAAGAGCTATAAGCCGGGGCTGCGGATGGCGTCGGAGCGGAATTGGCGTTTTTCTACCGATCCGTGGCTATTGCATGGACCAAATTGAGGGAAACTTAATAGGACGACCTTGCGGAGGATGGTCGGCTATGATACAATAAGCGCACTACACCGTTGTGGAAACCGAGCCCCGCGTGACCGAGGATGCCACGTGGTCGAACCTTTCATCATAAGACAAACTTCCCATGCCTTCAAGCCATTCACAAATGAACGGAAACGCAAGCATACCGTTTTATCATGCGGACCATGGCCCAAGCCTTTTTCCTCGCCGTCGTATCTTCACTTCTGCTGAGAAGGAATGGCGCAAAGCGGCAGTCTCCTTTGTTTGGGAACGACTACGGAGTTCCTCTACACCTTCATCCAATACCAAGACGCTGAGAGAACATCAAGCGACTTATGAGTCGGATGAATTGCCGAAAGACGAAGAAGTCAGAACAGTCACGAGGAGAGTAATTCGAGAGGAATTGACCGGAATCTTGCAATCCTTGCGAGTGATCAATGAGGTTCTGAAAGTTCGGTACGAATCACCTGATTGGGGTAATCAACCACATGTCATTGAGGAGCTGGTCTATATATTACTGAGCCGCCGCTCAAGAATCGAAGATACCAAAAAGCACTTTCAGGCCATTAAAGCGAGGTATTCCACTTGGGAAGCGTCTGCATCCGCACCTCCAGAAGAGTTGAAATCTCTCATTATGGGAGGTGGACTGGAGGGTGATAAGGTCAAATTTATTCAGGCCTCTCTTCAAACCATCTATGAGCGGTTTGGACGAATTGCTGAAGCCGATTTCTTGGCGATGTCTGAGGATGAATTGAGTGAGTTTCTTATGGAACTACCAGGCATTGGGCCTAAATCTGCTGCTTGTATTATGCTTTATGCTCGCGATGCCGATGTCTTCCCGGCCGACACCCATTGTATTCGCGTGCTTAATCGATTGGGCTTGTTCAAGCACTTTGGATTTGAGTGGAGTCAGGAGAATCACAAACAGGCTGAGCGTGAACTTGGAATACTGGTTCCGCCTCACATGCGAGGTGATTTACATCGAAACTTGTTGGCCTTGGGACGGGAGGTGTGTAAGCCGCGAGAGCCTCTATGTGATCAGTGCGAATTGAGGAAATTCTGCACCTATTATCGTAGGCAGCAACAAAAGCAACACGCCCTTCTAGAGGCACCAACCGCTATTGAAATGTTCTGCGGGGCCGGGGGGATCTCACTAGGATTAAACCGGGCTGGCTTCAAAATTGTGGCCGCGATTGATAATGATCCGGACGCCATCCGTACCTATCGCCTGAACCATCCAGAGTTATCTAAAGAAGCAGTGATTGAGGGTGATGCACGCGAAATCAGCGTCGCTAAACTTCGGCAGTTACTGGGGGAAGAGAGACTTGATTTGCTGGTAGGCGGTCCACCTTGCCAGGGGTTTTCTATGATGGGTAACCGTATACCACATAAAGTTGAGAACGGCGACAGGAGATTCGGTGCTGGTTATAAGTTCGCAGAGGATGAGAGGAACCACCTATTTGAGGCGATGATTCGTGTGGCCAGGGCACTACAGCCTTGCTACGTGATTATTGAGAATGTACCAGGCTTAAGTAGTGCCGAAATCGCAGCAGAATCATACGCTGATTATATCGGTGACCAACTCAGAGCGGCTGACTATCGGGTTGAGGTTGTTCGCCTTGAAGCCATAAACTTTGGTACCCCGCAGAAGCGTCATCGGTACTTTATCTTCGGTGTTCGGAAAGGAGAAACGATTCTCAACCTGGAAGCGCTGACGAATGTGTCCCTGTCTGAAAGTGACAGAACCCAGTTAAAGCATGCATTGTACGATTTACCCTCTCTGTCGACAGCAGATGGCAGATGGATTGTGGCTCACCAAGATAGCAAAGATCTTAGTGCGGAGCTGTATGAACCCTATCTCGGACGTTTCAATATTAGAGGCGACACCTGTGTTTTGTTCAATCATGTCACTCGCTTCAATAACGAGGATGACGTTGAACTTTATGGCAACTTGAAGCAAGGTGAAACCTACCTGCAACTGGCCGAGCGGCTGGAAGAGGAACTGGGCCAAAGGCCGGACTTCCTCAAGTATAGTACGAAGAATTTCCACGATAAGTACTATCGCCTGGAGTGGGAAGGGCAATCAAAAACGATCGTTTCCCATTTGCATAAGGACGGCAATAGTTTTGTCCACCCTACGCAAACCCGATCCATCTCGGTGCGTGAAGCAGCCCGAATACAGTCCTTTCCTGATGAATTTATTTTTTGCGGTAGTCGTGGTTCACAGTTCATTCAAATCGGCAATGCGGTACCGCCCATTATGGCCGAGGCAATTGGTGAAATCATCATTGAGGCAATACATGAGGCCGCTGATGAACTGCAAAGTTAGCATGGTGTGACAAAATGGATTGGCCAGGATTAAGCCAGTATTTCGATCAAGACTTCGATTTCTTCAATCGGATAAACGTGAGTAACTCTCCTGATCAACAGGGTGATCGGATTCATCCGATAGTCAAACTCAGTACCGGCTTGACGTTAAAGACGATAAGTAGTTCCAAAACTAACCGCTTGATCATTTTGCTGCCTAACCGTTTGGAATTCGCTCGGTGGGTTGCCACTCTTACTGCCTTGGAGGTGATACGAACGGATTATCGCATGAATTCTGCCGGAAAGATTAAGTTCACCAAGGGACAAAAACTACTGGTAGGTAATTGCGTCGTCGAGTATGAAAGAGAAGAGTTTTCTTCTGATGTGAAACAACAGGTAATCTGGGTCAAATGTAGCGATGGGCGGTGGGCAATTCCCCTTGATAGAAAACTGGAATTTCAACCGACAACGACGAAGAGGCGTCTGTCGAGTCTGCAACGAACTCGACAGACGTACCACTCAGCCGAGATTGCGGACAAGCAACTGGACCACATTTTAGGAATGGAGGCTCTGGGAAATCGTTCTGTATTCACGGAAAATGTCATCCTTGTCTCAGAAACTGGCAAAACAACTGATTTCATCCAGGCACACTATATCAATAAAAGCAAAATCATCGATCTGTTCCAGTGGGGTAAACTGGATGTCAACGGGAAGGTATCAATATTGACCTCAGGCCAAGTTGCAGCAACACCGTCCTGTTTGATCGCCAGCGATCTTTTCAGCGTAGCCGAATACGTCGTTGGCAACCCTCAGAAGATAAGAGGAATTATTATAGATGGTGTCGCCAGTTGCCTTCGAGATATTCAACGTCTTGATGATGAACTTCTTAACCAAAGCATTCCTGTAATTGTGGTTGCTGACTTGTTTGATACCGAATCCCTTCCTCATCTCGAAGAGAGGGATTTTAAGATTTGGCAATGGAACAGCGATAACATTTCCCGAAGCAAGAGCATCACCGCTACCAGGAGAGGATCTCCCTTCGCCTCGCTTAACCGTTCATTGAGAAATTACGTCCATCAACAGATAGTCCTTGAACTCTGTGAACATCCACAGTTGACTGAAATCGCCAGGAATACCATGGCACTGAAGAAAGCCATCGCGGCTTCGGGGGATGATCAGTTGCAACGATCATATGCTCAGTTAATCCAACTGGTTAATAGGTTATCAAGAATGACCTGGCTTCCTGAACGAAATTGGACAGTAACTTTCCGTCAGCATGCCCAACGACTTCGAGCAGACTTTGCCTCTCAGAGATTATGGTTAGCAACGGATACATTTCAGAAGATTGATACTACCTTGCAAAACCTGAGCGACTTGTCGGAAAATCCGTTTCCCGATCGCAACCACAAATTAGACAAACTCCGCCATCTGCTTAACGACCTTCCATCTTCTGAGACATCGGCTGTCGTCGTTCCTACTGCGAGTAATGCCGAAACTGCCCGGGCATATTGGCGGAGCGAGATATCCTCTCATGAATCGCATCAGGTACAGTTTCTAGCGGCTCTTGACCTGCAACGACTGGGGGAAACTCTATCACCGACTTGGATCATCATTTGTGGCTGGCTCAATTATAAGAGGATGTACCCCCTACTGCACTCATATCTGACCCCAAAAATCACAGTGCTCCTCTATCCCTTCGAGGCTGAATGGCTCAAATCTGCCCGAAAAAGGTGGAGAAAGCAAAACAGCTATACGATCACAGCCAGAGATTTTTCGGATATCTTACGACTTCCAGAAAAGGAACTGAGTTTTGTTAACTATGCGCCCCGAGAGATTGATTCTTCCTCCGAAAGAGATGTAGTCAATACCATCGACTTTGAACTAAGTCTACGACGCTACAGATACTCAGGGTACACCGCAGCAGGTGGCTCCAAAGAAGAGATCGTCAAGGCCAGGATCGTGGTATTCACCCAAAATAGGTTTACCTTTATCACGGAAACCCATCGCTTGCTTGTCGTTACTGATTTGATCCGGGGAAAAGTTTCCAGAGGTAAGATCCCACGTAAAGACATCAGTCAGTTGCAGGTCGGGGATTATGTGTTGTTTAGAGAGTCTGATAGAGATATTATTCGAGAAATCGCAGACAGGGCTTTGGCAAAACAGAATCTGTCCCACTTGCGGCAGATTGCCGGACTCTGGCACGAGGTGCTCCAGACCAAGTACGAAGAGATTGGCAGAGATCTTGATACTCTCGCGTTGATTCTTTGGGAGGAGGGCTGCAAGCGTAAGCAATCAACCATTAATAACTGGCTATTCGATGAAGACCAGATTGGCCCAGCAAGTCAAAAGGATCTTGAGCGTATAGCAAATATCACCGGAAATAGTCAGCTAAAGGAAAACTTGCAGGAGGTCGTCAACGCGATCAGAGCGGTTCGCGGAGCACACCTTCAGGCCGCCAACTACATCACCCATAAATTGCTGTCCAACCTGCCCGAAGTCATGGATAGCGAACAGGGGACTGACGCTGAAAGTCGAAGATCAGTCACGCTGAACCTTGATGATTTTGGTCAGGTAATGATTTTGCGGATTGAAGAAATCGGGAACGAGTGGAAAGAATATGAACGCAAATGGGTTAACCGTTTGTTGACACAGGAGGACGATTAATGGCACGAATGATCCCTCCTTATATATCTGATGAGGTCAAGAGCAGGGGGGAACGACAGATTTTTGAGATTTTCCAGCATGATCCGGAAACAAGAGATTGGGTCGTATTACATTCTTTGGGGCTGTCCCGGCACACCCAAAGGCTATATGGTGAAATGGATTTTCTCGTATTGGCCCCGGGGTTGGGCATTTTCTGTTTGGAAGTGAAATCCGGTGAAGTACGTCGGGTGGAAGGGATCTGGCAGTTTACCAACAAATATGGTCAGGCATACAGCAAGCCTTATGGTCCATTTGAACAAGCGCGGGATAATATGTTTAGTCTGATGAAGGCCATTAAAGAGCATTTTGGTCCTGACAGCCATCTCAGTCGATTGGTTTATGGTTATGGCGTCATGTTTCCACACGTTCTCTTTTCGGCAGAGGGGTTGGAGCAGGAGCCGTGGAAGATTTATGACCGGGCTTCACGCCGTCGGCCCATTAATGAGTATGTCAGGCGAATGGCCAGATACAAGCGGAGGAAAGTTGAACACCAACCATGGTTTAATGAAACCAAATCACTACCTACCAGAGCTGACGTAGAGAAGCTAGTTGATTTTCTACGGGGTGATTTTGAACGTCTCATCAGTCCCAGACAACGACTGGGTGACATTGAAGAACAAGTATACCGATATACTGCTGAGCAATATCATTGCCTTGACCAGTTGCGTGATAACCCTCGATGTGTCTTTCAGGGTGCTGCTGGTACGGGCAAAACGATGATTGCGCTGGAGTCAGTCCGCCGTCGTTTGTTTGCAAACCAACGAGTATTGCTGACCTGCTATAACACCATGTTGGGCAATTGGTTGGTCGCTCAATTTCCTTCAGCCACTATGGAAAACAATCTGGTTGTCAGCAGTTTTCACCGATTCCTGACTGCGATCAGTTCAACCTCAGTTACAACACCTACCCTGCCAGGCAATGATGACTATTTCAAATGCGACCTACCTCTGATGGCCTTGGAGGCCATTGATAGCGGTGCTATCGAACCTTTTGATCATCTTGTTATTGATGAAGGGCAGGATTTGATTCGTTCTGAATATCTGGATGTGTTTGACGGGTTGCTCAAGGGTGGGTTAGCCGGCGGTCATTGGGAAATTTACTGCGACTTTGAAAAACAAGCTATCTACTCTGACTTGAGTGTCGCAGAGATGCTCAACGTGCTTGAAGAACGAGCTGCGTTCACCCGTTTCTGTCTGACCGTCAACTGTCGTAACACTCGGCCTATTGCCAAACAGACTGCGCTGTTATCCGGGTTTGACATCCCGCCATTTTTGCCTGCAAAGATCGAAGGCTTGCCAGTGGACTATTATTTCTGCGAGAATGAAGCGGATAAGGTGGCAAAACTGAGCGATCTTCTATTGGAATTCCGCCAACAAAGAATTCCCGCCAAGTCTATTTCCATACTCTCTCCCTATAGATTCGAAAACTCCAGCGCTGCGAAGCTGGATAGCAGCGCTTTTCAAATCCATGATATGTCCAAGAATCGTGGGACATTTACTGCCAGTGCGATGACAACGTTCTCCACTATCCACAGTTTCAAGGGCTTGGAGAACACATACATCATCTTGACTGACATCAACCGTCTCAATGACGATGAGTTTAGATCGTTGTTGTATGTTGGGATGTCACGGGCAAGAGCAGGACTGTCTGTTCTTATCCACAAGCATGCCAGGAAAGCATACAACGAATTACTTCGGAAAAGCTTGGAGGGATGATGCGAGATCAGATTCTGGATTTTTTGAAGAAAGAACTGATTGGGCCAGATCCGATACCTCCGCTGGTGCAGGACAATGGCGAAGAGATTCTCAAGGAGCCACCTCGTCTAAGGTATGGTGCTGGAATTCTCTTCCCACAAGCTGCTCCGCTTGATGAAATGGACGCAACTGATGAGACCGAAGCCAAAATGCTGGATGAGGCTGCAACCGAAATAGACGAAACGGAAGATTTTGATCTGTCCGATGAGGGTGAAGGACGCATGCCGACTGACGCCGATGACAGCTTTAATACCAACGACGAGATTCTGAATCTGGCCAATGCTTTTTTGCCCTCCGCCATGGGTTTTAGCTGCTTTTTGGATGTTCCATCAGCAGGACTGGTGGTGGATATCGTAGCCGGACGATATAAAGCCGGAGAGGTGCATGAAGAGGATAAAGAAGGCAATCTTGTTCTTGTTTCTAAAAGAGCCTACCTTCGAGAGTCGCTTGATACGGTAATCGCCATTCCGGTCGCTGACATTCCCATCCAGC
>CAZNFE010000040.1:0-4802 GCA_964571945.1 uncultured Pseudomonadales bacterium | reverse complement strand
AAAGCGGTACTGGCAACGGAGGACGATCAATCAGACCAGTTACTATATCGGAAGCGGCGTAACTTCGCCGTGGGACATGGTTGTGCCCCTACGTGGACAGAGCTCACAGATGGTCAAGCCGTAGAAATACGAGCAGAGGTCATTCCGGCTTATGAAATGAAACCGATTCTCCCCAATCCTCTACCGGACGTCTCTTTGAGGATGTACGACCTGAGTGATTATGGTGATCCGAACTCGTTAACCTCCGATCTGGTCAAATTGTGTGATTTATACGAAGCGTGGATTAATGAGCAGGCCAGTATTGCGCAAAACGAGCTAAATGACGAATTGGCTCAAACGGCCCAACGCCATGTCGAAAATTGCCGGCAATGCCTTGCCCGCATGCGGGAGGGAATTGCCCTGATAGATGATGACTCAATGGTACGACGCGCTTTCGTGCTTATGAATCGGGCCATGTTGTTACAACAGTTGCACTACAACCTGCCCCTGCAGAAGTGGCAGGCTGATGAGGGTAATCCAACCCTGGAAGAAAGTGCGAAGCCTGCCCCTAATATCCATCGCCCGGAAACCTGGCCCCGCCCGGGGTTAGGAGCCTGGCGTCCCTTCCAGACAGCCTTCATTCTGATGAATCTGAAATCAATGGCCCGTCCGGAAAGTGACGACCGCAAAATCGTCGATCTGATTTGGTTCCCTACCGGCGGTGGCAAAACGGAAGCCTATCTGGGTCTGACCGCTTTCACCATTTTCTTGAAGCGGTTGCGAGATAAGACCGATATTGGAACAACGGTTTTGATGCGCTACACCCTCAGATTACTTACTGCCCAGCAATATCAGCGGGCCGCCTCACTCATTTGTGCCTGTGACATCATCCGCCAGGAGAATGGAGCGGAACTGGGTACAGACAGAATCACCATCGGCCTGTGGGTGGGACGGAGCTTGACGCCCAACCGTCATGCTGACGCGGTGAAGGCATTCGATCAGATGGCGCAGGGCAAGAGCAAAGAGAATCCGTTCATCATATTGCAATGCCCTTGGTGTGGAGCGCAGATGGGGCCGGTAAAGGTCAATGGTTCGATCAGAGTACGCGGGTATCAGAAGAAGCGGAAGCCTTCCAGGGTCGTTTTTCAATGCCATAATCCGGAATGCAAGTTTTCAGCCAACGAATACCCTCTACCTCTACAGGTAATTGATGAAGAGATCTATGATTCTCCTCCTGCCCTATTGATTGGCACGGTAGATAAGTTTGCATTGTTACCATGGTTCCCTCAGGCGGCAGCGCTTTTCGGTTTCCGGGAGGGCGGGACACGAATGTCACCTCCTGAACTTATTATTCAGGATGAACTACACTTGATCTCCGGACCGCTTGGCTCAATGGTGGGCCATTATGAAACCTTGATCGGTGAGTTGTGTCAGAACAAAGCTGTCGATCCACCTATTGGAGCGAAAATTGTAGCCTCAACCGCTACTATCAGCCGTGCCAAGGAACAGGGACACGCTCTCTACAACTGTGGCCCCAATAATGTATTCCAATTTCCACCTCAGTGCCTTGAGGCAGGTGAGTCATTCTTTGCCTACGAAGACATAGAGGCTCCCGGTAGGATGTATGCAGGTGTTCATGCTTCTGGACTTCCCTCCCACGCCACTGCACAGGTGCGTGTCATAGCCGCGCTGTTGCAGGGTGTTAAATCGGCCTCTGTTGTCTCCGAGAAAGAACGCAATCCCTATTGGACTATCGTGTCTTATTTCAACAGCCTGCGAGAGCTAGGTCATGCCGCTACCCTGATTCGAGCTGACATTCGCGAATACCTGAATGCTATGTGGAGTCGCAAAGGGATCAAGAAAGCAGGTGACAAAGACCCACGTCGCTTTGTTAATAGGGACATCGAATTGACCAGTCGAATCTCCAGCAGCGAGGTTCCTGAATGTCTCCAATCGCTGGAACTTGATTATCCTGATAACGATTACCCGGTGGACATCTGCCTGGCAACAAATATGATTTCAGTCGGTGTGGACGTGCCCAGATTGGGCCTGATGACCGTCATCGGTCAGCCGAAGACAACTGCTGAATATATTCAAGCCACTAGCCGGGTGGGGCGCTCACAGGAAGGGCCGGGGCTCGTTGTAGTCATTCATAATACAGCCAAGCCGCGCGACCGTTCCCACTACGAGCATTTTTACAGTTATCATGACACCATTTATGGAGAGGTAGAACCGACCAGCGTCACTCCCTTTTCTATCCCGGTCCTGGAGAGAGCCTTGCATGCCCTGCTCGTCACTCTGGTCAGGTACTATGGTGCCCCGACAAATCGGGAATCGCCCCAGCCTTATCCGGATGAGGCGTTGCTCAGTCGAATAGAGAGGATTATTGAGAATCGTGTTCGCGGTGTTGATCCAGAGGCGTTACCTCGCACTTTGAATCTGCTAGTGGAGAGAATGGATGAATGGGCGCGTCTTCTTCCTCCAAAATATGGTGGGTTTGGCGCATCCTCCGGCGATACGCCACTGATGCATCCCGCTGGATCCACAATGCCCGAAGATTGGGAAGACATTGTATGGCCCACGCCCACATCCATGCGGAATGTGGATGCCAGTTGCGAGGCGCGGGTTATCGGCAATTATGTTAATCCGGACGAGGAGGAAAGCTGATGTACCAAGATAAACCCATCCGTCGCAGCCAGTTGATTTCCCCCTGGGGAGTCGCGGCTATGATTAACTTTCCCGGTGATGAATCGTTGATGACCTGCGGGCTGGACGTCTGGCCATTTGCACGCGAAGGTTGTCCTGATGAGATTAGAGTTATCGAAGAACGCTTGCAGAGACGATTGGGAGTGAGCCATTTTCGATTGCCACCGGAGTATCGAGAACCAGGTCCGGGAGTGGAAAACCCCGGACTGAAAGTACCCTTTGTACGTTTCCCACGCTGGCATTACTGTCCCCGGTGTGGAGCGATGGAAGAATTACAGATCTACTCCCGCCCTCAAAAATGCAAAGGGCCTAACTTCAATCGGGGCATGTCCTGCCACACCCTTCCAGAATGGAGACGACCGCGGCTTATTCCGGTTCGCTTCATCGCGGTTTGCGAAAATGGCCACATTGAGGATTTTCCCTTTATGGAGTGGGTTCATCGTGATATGCCTATTACGAAAGATTGCCGGTTGCGTCTGCGGGCTGGGCGTAGTTCTGGTGCGCTATCGGGAATCATCATCAATTGTGAGTGTGGAGCCTGGAAAACGATGGCCGGGGCGTTCAACCAGAACCCCCTTTCAAAGATTATGAAGTGTAACGGCCAACGTCCTTGGTTAGGTGAGATTGATGATAAGGCCAAACCCTGTGGTAGGGATTTGCGAGTGGTACAACGGGGCGCCTCGAATGTCTACTTTCCCCATGTTTTCAGTTCGATCTATCTACCAAGATGGAGTGGCAGTCATAAGCGAAAGGTGATTGAGATACTCGAAAAGAATTGGGACAATCTTTTGGAAAGCAGAGTTAACGGTCAACTGAATGAAGCAGTTTTCAAGTTTATTGCCGGAAAATTCAAAGTTGACCTTGAGGAGTTACTACAGGCTGCTCAGGAACGACTGGATGCAGAGGAGATGTCCCCGGACACGATTTTGGAGGATGAACAACACCCAGAAGAAACCTATCGCAAAGCCGAGTATGATGCTATTCTCGAAGGACTGGGCGGTGTAAATCAAGATTTCGCAGTTCAGAACAGAGAAATTGATGTGTATGGGCCTGTTATTCAGAAGTATTTCAAGAGCATCGCTCTGATTGAGAAGCTTCGCGAGACAAGAGCGTTGGTTGGATTTTCAAGGCTATTGCCCGATGATGGGAGGAGCATTGCTGAAAAGAAGAGAAACATGGCCCTGAGTAGACGAATTAGTTGGTTGCCGGCTGTTGTCGTCAGGGGCGAGGGAATATTCTTCGAGTTTGACGCAGAAAGATTGGATGCTTGGTTGCAACAGTCGACTGTGGTACAGCGGGCCAACCTTCTGTTGAAAAACCACATGGAGGCTTGGATGAATCGCTATCAAACCGAACGGGAACTAAACAGTAAATCCTTCGCCCGGTTTGTCTTACTCCATACCTTCGCCCATATTCTCATCAATCAGTTCAGCTTTGAATGTGGTTATGGTAGTTCTGCCCTCAGGGAACGCATTTACTGCAATTTGGAGTCGGACCATTCGATGAATGGCGTCTTGATCTACACTGCTTCGGGCGACTCTGAGGGATCACTGGGAGGATTGGTGCGACAGGGAAATCCTGGCAACCTTGAAAACATTGTGAGAGCTGCACTTTATTCAGCTCAATGGTGTTCATCGGATCCGGTTTGCATGGAAAGCCAAGGACAGGGACCAAGCTCCTGCAATTTGGCAGCTTGTCATGGCTGTTGCCTGTTGCCGGAAACTTCGTGTGAGCGAGGAAACCGACTATTGGATCGAGGGTTGATTGTGGGAACTTTTATTGATCCCGGTGCAGGATACTTCACGGAAACAGCAGAATAGGTCCAAGCTCATTGGGATTTTTTGTCGTGAAGTGCAGTCTGTAGTGATCACGCGATGGAATTGCGCTGGAATGATGGCGCGATCCCGTTAGTGGTTCCACGTCCCCCGTGCCGAATCCACCGGCATGCCACCCCACGCGACCCCATCAGCGCCGTCAACGGTGTGGAAAAGCGGGTATCCACTTGATCAGGTGAGCGTAACGCATGAGTACCCACTCAAGCATCGAATGGACAGAATCCACGTGGAATCCGATCACCGGTTGCACAAAAATCAGTCCAGGCTGCAAACATTGCTACG
>CAZNFE010000039.1:0-12799 GCA_964571945.1 uncultured Pseudomonadales bacterium | reverse complement strand
TCCATACCATGGAAAAATGGTACTAACTGCTTGCCGATGCCTGCCAGTGCCAGATATTGCCAGACAGCAATGCGGGTAAGTTGTTGGTATGAGCTCGCTTCGTCTAGATGCCTGCAGGTGCCCGCCAATGCCAGACCTGCGCTACTCCCACTCAATGGTTGCAGGTGGTTTGCTGGAAATGTCATAAGTAACCCGGGATATTCCCGAACATTCATTGATGATCCGGCTCGACACCTGCTCCAGAAATTCAAAAGGCAGATGAGCCCACCTGGCCGTCATAAAATCGATGGTTTCGACTGCGCGAAGAGACACGACGTGGGCATAACGTCTCGCGTCACCAACAACGCCCACAGATTTTACCGGAAGGAACACAACAAAGGCCTGACTAACCTGATCATACAAGCCTGCCTTTCTCAATTCATCAATGAAAATTGCGTCCGCTGCTCTGAGTATGTCTGCGTATTCCTTCTGCACCTCACCCAGAATCCTGACTCCCAGCCCGGGACCCGGAAACGGATGCCTTTGAACGATCTCTTTCGGCAGACCTATTGCCAAACCAATCCTGCGAACTTCATCCTTAAACAGTTCTCTGAGCGGTTCGACCAGCTCCAAAGCCATTTCCTCCGGTAATCCACCGACATTGTGGTGCGACTTGATCACGTGAGCCGGACCACTTTTTGCTCCGGCAGATTCAATAACATCCGGGTAAATTGTTCCCTGGGCCAGGAATCGCACATTGGGTATTTTTGAAGATTCTTCATCGAACACTTCGATAAAGGTGTTACCAATAATTTTTCGTTTTTCCTCCGGTGATGCCACACCTTCAAGATTGGCTAGAAACCGGTCTTCTGCATCTACGCTGATGATCTTCAAATCGAAAACGTTCCCGGTACCTGAATCCATCATCCGGGTTACCTGCCTGGCTTCATCTTGCCGAAGTAATCCGTTATCCACAAAAACGCAAGTCAATTGATCACCGATAGCTTTGTGCAGTAGCGCAGCTACCACAGATGAATCAACGCCGCCTGATAATCCGAGCACAACGTGATCGTCGCCAACCTGCGCTTTCACATTGCTAATGATATCCTCGACAATATTGGTCGGGGTCCAGACCGCTTCGCACTCGCAAATATCCAGGATGAAACGATCCATGATCGCCGCGCCCTGTAATGTATGATTCACTTCAGGATGAAACTGGACACCGTAGAACCTGCGGGTATCATCATAAATTCCCGCGAATCGGGTGTTTTCTGTTTCGGCCATCTGATGGAAACCTTCCGGTAATTGAGATATCCGATCACCATGGCTCATCCATACATCCAGCAGCGACTGCCCATTCTCGCGCATATCTTCAATATCGTTGAGCAATCGGCTAGTACCCCGAACGGTCACCTGGGCATAACCAAATTCTCGAATATCCGACGTTTCGACTGCCCCACCCAATTGCACAGTCATCGTCTGCATGCCGTAACATATTCCCAATACAGGGACACCTTGATCAAAAACTGACTCCGGTGCTTTCAATGTATCTGAATCAGTTACCGTTTCCGGACCACCGGACAGGATAATCCCGCATGGATTATATTTCCTGATACCGTCGGCACCCATATCAAAATGGTGGATTTCACAATAGACGCCTATTTCTCTCACCCTACGGGCGATCAATTGGGTGTACTGGGATCCAAAATCGAGAATCAGAATCTTCTCGGCATGAATATTCCTGGTCATCTGCATACCACCTCGCAGCAAAAAGTTTGAAAATCCAGGCAAACGAACCAGGAACCGGGAAACTCAAGCGATTGAAATCTCCTCGAAGGAGAGGGATACAGGATTGGTATGTGGCTGGCGAGTGGATCTCGCAACATATCGGCGTTTCGCTCCAACAACTGGAACAGGGATTTGAAAGTCGCACATTATAGTGTTGATGCTGTTCATGGTAAATAGGGTTATTGCCATCTTACTATGTCCCCACCATGACAGGGCACCCTGTGTGCCCATATAATGACAATCCTTCAAGGAGAACTCCAATGAATCCAGAGATGGACTACAAAAACAGAATCAAGCAAGACCCTGTTGAGGCGATAAAATATACCCATCGCAAGGATGCAAAACATTCCCGAGAGATGAAGTTGATTGAAACGGCAATCAATTCACTGCCAAATCCAATGAAATATCTTGATATACCTTGTGGTGCTGGCCGGGCAACCATTCTCCTGGGTCGAAAAGGCAATGTCTGCCTGTCAGCCGACATTGGTGATGGTGTTCTGGAAGTGGCTCGTCAGGAAATAGAAAAAGCCGGAATTGACAGTGATATCCTGAAGCTTGATATTGAGAACATCGATCTTCCCGATAATAGTATTGACGCGCCACTGGCATTTCGCATTTTTCATCACTTTCCTACGAAACAAATTCGCGCAAAAGTAGTCGCAGAATTGTGCCGAATTTCCAGTCGTTATGTACTAATTTCGTATCTTACACCCTGGTCTTTTACAAATATCAAGCGAAGGCTGCGAGCTGCATTGGGTGGAAAAGTCTCCAGACAGAATGCAACACCACGCTCAGAAGTTGAGGGTTACTTCAGAGAGCACCACTTCAAGCTGATTAATGACTATGCCATATCACCTTTCAAGTCTCTCCACCTGGCAGTATTTGAAAACACCGGGCGCTAAACGGCAAACTCACAGGATCACATCGCTGGACAGACATCTTTACATTCCGCCATGCCAGCGTACATACAGATATACTTACCGATCCGCCGCTCCTTTTTACTTCTATGTGGCATTTTTCAGAGGCAATTGATCCAACTTCTCCAGTGGACAGGCGACTACATTCACTCTCTTGGTACGATCCTGTCTGGCAATCCGATGGAGCTGATAACGACCGGTCTTTTTAGCTGTACGGCCCTGATGACGAAACCAGCGATCAGTTCTGTTTTCAAAACGCAGTAACCTGTAATCGCTCGGTAGAAATTTCCCGATATCAGACGTTGTCTGAATGTGTTCCGAAACACCATGGGTCACCTCTGCAATAATCAGTGGGCGCACTCTGGAAAGAGTTTGCTTGAGTCCCAGCAGAACCGGTATTTCGTACCCCTCAACATCCACTTTGATCGCACTGAATTCATCGATGCCATTTGCAGCAAAGTAGTCATCTCCATTGACTACTTCAAGATCAATCGGCTCACGTTTCGTGTGTTTTTTTGCCACCGTCACCAGGAAACTGCCCGCCCCCAGGCTCTTGTCAGGTGGTGGATAAAATGGAATTCGACCTGAATGCTGACCCAGGGCAACCCGGTGGATGGTTACGTTGTGCAGGTTATTTGACTCCACCTGACAGGTTAATCTTTCCAGTACCGGCGGGAAAGGTTCAAAACAGTGCACGCCTGTTGCGTGACCAGACATGAACAGGCTGTGATTGCCAACGTTTGCGCCAACATCAACGAATACGCCGGGATGCAGAGACAAATAATCCCGCAGAAAATACAGCATGGGCTTCTCAAATGCGCCGTAAAAAAACACATTGGCATCTATCTCATTGACGGTATTTCCACGGTATTGCAGGCCGAAGAAATCAACATCGAATTGTTCTCTTGGAGTGATCCCGCGGCGACGTAATTTTCGGTACACCGAGTGCTTGGCTGCCAGAGGCAAAAGGGGGTTACGATAGCTTTTATCCAGCAAGCGTGTGGTTGCATTATACGGCGCATTCCCTTCAAGATTCCGCACAGGTGCCAGACTCCAGAACCGTTCTCGAAAAGAGGTAGTGGTGTATTTTTCCTGCATCCTTCGATAAGCAATTTCAACCGAGTTGGTGACATCCCCTGCTGGCAGACTTGCCAACTCTTGCATGTGCGCCGCCAAATCAGCTGCCATTCCCTGATGAAAATGCAGCCCGGTTTCCCCTACTACTTCAGCGGGTCCCGGTGAGTCGCTACAGATAATGGGCACACCTGCCATCATGGCTTCCAGTAGTACCAGGCCAAATGCCTCTTTCCGGCCGGAAGGAAGAACAAAAGCATCAAAGGCTCTGATGTATTGAAACGCCTGTGGTACTCGTCCTGCAAAGACTACCCGATCAGCAATTCCGAGTTCATCAGCCAGATCCTGCAGATGATGCAGCCTGGGTCCTGCACCGATGATCACTACATGACTGTCGAGCTTACTTTCAAAAAGTCCCTGCAACAGAATTTCCTGTTCTTTCTTTGCCACCAGTCGGCCGATGGTACCAAAAATATAAGGTTCTTCCGGAAGATGTAATTGTGCGCGTGCTTCTTCGCGGGACAGGATTCTGGTCTCATTGGTTTCATCAATACAATTTGTCAGATTGAATACACGATCATCAGCGTCGGATAACTGGCAACTCGATAGAATATCCCGTGTTACGCTGTGGGAAACACCCGCTAGTTTTACATCGGGTCGCAGGTAACGGACAAACAGCCTGCGCCCCAGTCGAGCAAAAACGTCATGCTCATGAGCGACTCCCAGAATCAATTTGAACCGACAAAAAAAACTGGCCAACCCGGCCAAATAAATCGGTTTGTATCTATGTGCAATAACCAGATCAAATTTCTCCGTTCGGCAAAGTGCGATCACCTTGCTCAGGGCTAATAATTTCATGCCTCTGAGAGATCTTTTACCCAGCTCAAAGAATCTGACCTGGTCACCCCCGACAGCATCCCGGATTCCCTCGTTTTCGGTGCCGCGTATAAAAACTGTCCAGACTTCATATTCTTCGCTTTCGAATGCTTTCAAGTACGTAGAGCAGATGGAAACGAATGGATCTTCGTAATCATGGCACAACTGTAAAACCTTCAGTCTCATTTAGTCGTTTCCTAATCAAAGGGGCTAGTGATCGATGACGGCGAGTAAAGGCTTTGTTTCCGGCTAAGTCCCCAGCCTGTTCCCAACATCCGGAATCTCACCGGCAGAGCCGCGGGTTTTCGCTTTCCGCAATCGCGAAACGGTCACGTCATGAATCAGCGTTGAAGAATAGCTGACCCATGACCGATCGTCCATGCTAATCCGGCTACCCTCTCACCGGACCGCCTTTTTTGACAAGGACTGCACTGGAACAATACGGTTATGTATCGAATTTTAGCAAATCCTGAATTTGATCCCGGGCCTGCACCGCATCAAAGCAGTGCGTGGTATCGATAGTAATGCTTCGAACTAATTCAGCATCGCTCAGAGATTCGCTGAATTCGATGCGGTCAAACAGCGTAAATCCGGATTCCTCAAAAAACACGTTGCCCAAATGCAAATCACCTTGACATTCCCTAATCATGCCTTGTTCTTTTCGCCGGCAAATACAGGCAGCAGCTGCTCAAACTTGTTACGGGTCCATTCCTCCAGATCTGACACCAGCTCAGATTGATCGTGTTGAATAGACTTTAAGAAACTGAAATTATCTCTCACTGGTGAAATGAGTGCTCGAGGCGAGCCATAAATTCTTGCTTTATCTGGTGATCTTTTTAGCCGCTGGTGGCAAGCTCAATGAGACGCATGTAAGTTTTGGTTGCCTGGACCAGATTTTCGATACTTATATGCTCATTAGTGCCGTGAAATCCGGTCAAATCCTGTTGTGTTATCTTCACCGGATTAAATCGATAGGAATTATCCGCGATTTCTGCATAGTGTTTTGTATCTGATCCTGCGACCATCAAACCTGGCACAACGATGACTTTACCGTAAATTTCATGTATTGCTCGAGAGATATCCCTGAATCCACGGGCGGTCCAGCTTGATACTGCAGATGCCCCACCACCCGGTTGTTCCGTTTTACGAACCTCCACATCATCAGTCTCCACCGCTTTTTTGACATGGGCGAGGACACTCGCTGCAGTGTCTCGCGGGTGAATGCGGAAATTTACTCTCGCAATCGCTTCGATTGGCAGTACATTCTCCTTCACACTGGCCGATAACATCGTAGGCGCAGTCGTGGTGCGCAACATGGCATTAGCGAACCCGACATTACCCAACACTTGTTCCAGAATGCCTTCAAACAGCCATCTATTTGCAAAGATCATACGCTGTTCAAATGGCATGTAACGCCCCAGAATATCAAACATCGCTGCGCTCACACCGGACAACCCGCCCGGCAGTGGTGATTTTTCAAGTCTCGTGATGGCTTCTGCCAGCCTGCCAACAGCCGTCTGAGGTGGTGGCATGGATGAGTGTCCACCTTTGGCTTTCGCTACAATATCGAGATTCAGATAACCCTTCTCAGCGACGTTGATTGGCGCCACCAACTCCTGGATTCCCGGCAGCATTCCCTGCAACACGAACGACCCTTCATCCAGTGACCAGTACACCCGTACCCCTTGATCGACCAGGTGTTGCGTGACACTACCGGCACCATTATTGCCACCAATTTCCTCATCATGGCCAAAGCTTAAAATGAGGCTCCGCTCAGGTTGAAATCCTTCATTCAGGAGCCCGGTCACGGCTTCCAGCAGAGTGATAACGGCACTTTTGTCATCTAACGCGCCTCGACCCCAGACGATGCCATCCTGAATATCGCCGGAAAATGGCTTGTGAGTCCAGAGATCCTGTGTACCAGGGATGACAGGAACTACATCATAGTGTGCGGTCAGCAGTATCGGCTGCAGCTTCGGATTGCTCCCCTGCCATGTAAACAGCAGTGAATAACCTCCCACCCGCTCCTGGATCAGTGCGTCGACTACCTCTGGATAGGTGGCATTCAGCCAGCTGATAAATCCCTCAAACGGAACCGGATCCAGCCGGGCGGGGGGTTGATTCGAAACAGTCTGAAACCGAATCGACTCGGCAAGATGTTTTCCCACCCGATCCCCATCGACTGACAATGCTACTTCCGGTATCTTTTCCATATCCACGGGTACAAACAGGATCGTACGTGTTACCACAATCAGTAGCAGCAGCACCAGAACTGCACATACCGCAAACATAATTTTTTTCATCAAGACATTCCCGCTGCTTCATCTTCGGCGCACAAGGCTTTGTTAAACACCATTTTTACTATCAGGATTATTCTACACTTAAATCATTCCTTACGTCTGTGCAGGATTCCTGAACCGGGAAATCATTGGCCTGTTACGCATCGATGCAAAGTCTGACTACTTCTTCCGACTACTTTTATCACACGCTGAGCGGGAAAGTTGCTGCCACAAGACAGTTTTACTATATTGCTTTCACAAGCTAACATCTGATACACATACCAACTTACGGAGTGAAGGCGATGACACCTGATGATATGAAGAAAGAGGCCATTGAATTGCTGAATGGATCATTCCACTGAAGTCAGGCTGTGCTGGCCGTGGGTCAGCAAAAACTTGGCGTATCGAATCCTGAAGTAATAAAGGCTGTCGGGCTTTTTGGCGGCGGTATTGCGGGCACGGGAGACGTTTGTGGTGCAATGCTGGGTGGTATTGCATGTATTTCCGAGCAATGCAGTCGCGGCGACCTTTCCGAGGAGGAGTCTCCCAGAATGTTCAAACTCGGCCATATGCTTGATAAGGCATTCACAGAAATCACACAGGAATTTGGCGGTAAAGATTGTGCGCATATCGCCCGTGTGGACTGGCTTGACAGCGAACAGGTAGCAGAATTCTATAAAGGCGCTGATAGCAGACGCAAATACTGCCAGGAAGTAGTGGGTGAAACGGCGCGTGTGCTGGGTGAAATCATCGAACAGGAATTGCCAGGAAATTAAGATTGCCGAAGGCAACCTTTCCGGACCTGAATCCTGGAGTATAATAGAGGACTTTCCTACTCATCCCGGGAGTGTTACATGCCAACTTATGATTATCGTTGCGATGAAAATGATCGCGTCGTAGAAGTGCATCACCGCATGAACCAGAAAATTCATACCTGGGGAGAGCTCTGTGAAGTCGCTGGAATTGACCCGGGCGATGTCGATCAGATTACACCGGTTACCCGCCTGGCTAACGGTGGAAACGTGGTGAAAAGCTCGTCATTGAAAAATAGCGCTCCGGCCGGATGCAATCCGGAAGCCTGCTGCGGTGGTGGCAACTGCATGCTCAATGGTTGATCGGATTAATCTACCCGAAACCTGATTTCGCCCTCAGACAGATCTATTTTTAGGCGGCTGCCATCCGTACATTCCCCCCTGACAATTTTCATCGCCAGGCGATTCTCTAGCTGACGTTCGACTTCTCTGCGAAGAGGTCGTGCACCATATACTGGATCAAATCCATCTTGCGCCAGTTTTTCGACAATGACCGTTTTACCCACACCAGCTTCACCAATCAGAGCCGGGTTATTCTTCTTACGCCGCGACAACGTCTGGATAACCTGACTCATTTCTGCTTCACGACCTATGACCGGGTTCAGGATATGATATCCAGCGCCTTTGGACCACAATTCAGGAGCAGATCCAGGACGGATAGGTTGTAGCGAAATTCACCCCATAATTGCGGATAGGCGCGAGGACTGAAATGAACGCAGTTCAGCTCAATGTTGTTCGATCGAAATTTGTTTTTGTCCAGATAGCGAGCAGCGGCGCACAAGGTAAGATATTGGTCTGCATGTAGTGCACGGCAAAGCGACACCAGCAACTCACTGCCATTTCCAGTGACACCCAGTTCGGATTGCAGCACGACCTGATTCCGCACACCAACGCCGTTACCGAGACAACGGATCAGCTCCAGGTTCAGATCCACCAGCCGGGAATACCTATGGTTAATAATTGCTTCTATCGCGGGTAAAAAATCTGCCCGGTATGGCGCGCGGGTATACTGGTGCCGCAATCCCTGAACATGCTTGAACCGCCAGTCTGATTCATAACAAATCTCTACATCTGCAATGATCTGCTTGCCACGACCTCGCTTCATCACCGGCACAGTGAGCCACATCTCTCCCTTGTCTGACTTGAACCGGTTTCGTGCTATCCAACTGCGGCCCTGTGGAAATTGAACCATATCGAGCAACACCATCACGTCAACCGCAGCAGCTTTACGAAAAAAACCCGACCATGGCATAAACACAGGTTGGTGAGCAGCAATAATCATTCGAGTATTTTACCTCAGCACCTGCCAGACTTTATTATATACTTGCCATGCATCGTTCTGGAATTAGCCGGTTGGATAGGCTAAGGTCAGATCGCCTGGAATTACTGTTATCGATCAATGAAAAGGAGAGCTCATGGCTCGTTTACCATTGCTGGAAAAAAGTGAAGTCGATCCAATTGCCAGAGAATTATTTCAAAAGCAGGAGGATTCCAGCGGCAGGATTCTAAACCTGTTTAAGTTGCTCGCCCATAGTCCAAAAATCGTCAGAGACTGGAGCCGTCTGGGAACGACCCTGCTGAGAAAAGGAGAATTGGCAGACGACCTGCGTGAACTGGCCATTATCAGAGTAGGCGAACTGGCAAATTCGGCGTACGAGTTGAGCGCACATCGAGCGATTGGCCTGAATGCAGGGCTGAGCCAGGAACAGATTGACGAGGTGGCAAATTGGGAAGATTCCAGCAATTTCAATGCGGTTGAACAGGCAGTACTGAAGTACACCGATGAAGTAGCCAATACTGTTAAGGCTTCAGATGAGACCTTCGCTGCATTGCAGAGCCATTTCAGTGCACGCGAGATTGTTGAATTAACAGTATCCATCGGCTACTACGGTATGGTAGTCCGAACACTCGAACCCCTGCAGGTAGACCTGGAGGAATGAAGGGCACAAATCCTCGATATCTCTCTGGCTAAGATTGAAGCGAAAATAGAGTCACACCGTATATTGGATAATTTCCGCAGGGAATCGATATCGTTTGTACACCCGCATGGGGTTTGGTTCGTATCCCGCAAGCGGCGCTATTTCGTCTCCAGGACTCCGGCACCGTCGATTTTGGGGAGATCATCATTGACAGTAATCCAGGGAACGTGATTCTCGAAACTGGTATGTGCCTGCGGCAAACGATCAATCTCACCCTTAAGGTTTCCTATCGGCACATAGACCAGCTCTGGGGTGCGCGTAGACCAACCGAATAACTCACTTCCGCAAATGCTGCAGAACTCCCGCGAAGCGTGATCGGAGGACTGGTAACGGGTCAGCTTGTCCTTGCCTGCATGGATGTGCAGCTGCCTGGAGGGGAGAATTGTCCAGGTCGTAAACCCAGCACCGTGTGCCCTCCGGCACATGGTGCAATGGCAGTGCACACATGTCTGGGTTGGCATCTCGATCTCGTATTGCACGGCCTCGCAAAAACATGCACCCTGCACCAAAGAATTTCTGGTCTGCTCTGGCATTTACAAACACCTCCTACGTGTTGTTAGACTGATGAGAAACTCCGGATCTCAGTGGACTCCCTTTGATAGACTGTTTGCAGCGATCGAAGGACAGTACCATGATATCATGATATTCGGACACGTTTCGATCAAGCCAAAAGCCGCGGCGAGTATGAATCCTGGCTTGCGGGGTAACCGGTCGTAGAGGAAAAATGGGTACTGCCATCGAACACCCGGTAAGCCGTATTGCTACCCAGGTAGTGGGACTAAAAGTACAATGACTCCGCCCGCATGGTTTCCAGATTTACCACACCCACCCGATTGTGCCCTGCCATCATACCGGCGCTCTCACCGGGATTGAATATCAACCCGGATTCACTTTCATAGTGGGCATGCAGGTGGGTATGGCCATGTAGAGCCAGGTGAAAGGATGAGTCCAGTACGCCTTCAAAATCCCGCGGGTCATGGACCACGAGAATTTTCCGGTTGTGCCAGTTCAGTTCCAGAGGCGGGTGGTGCAGCTCAAAACCCAGGGAGATGGCAAGCCTGGACAATTCCTCCGGATCATGATCATTATTGCCAAATACACCCACCATGGGCGCATCCAGTCCACTGAATGCGTGCAACACCTTGGGCTGGGTAATATCGCCCGTGTGCACAACTCGATCCACTCCAGCCTCATTAAACAGGGTCACGATTTTTCGGACATTGGGCAGGTTGTTGTGGGTATCGCTAACGACTCCTATCCGCATCTACCCACCGATTCCTGATCAAGCCACTTTTTCAAGTATATGAATGCCACAGGCACTGCCCAGACCAATCACATGGGTCATGCCGATTCTAGCGCCCTCAACTTGCCGTTCACCAGCCTCTTCACGCAAGTGGGTACTGACTTCATAGATGTTAGCGATGCCAGTTGCACCCAGTGGATGTCCCTTGGACAGTAAGCCGCCCGAGACATTGACAGGAATCCTGCCACCGAGTGTAACTTCACCTTCGTCTATCGCCCTACCGGCTTCGCCAGGCTTACATAGACCCAGATTTTCATAATGAAGAATTTCAGCTGTGGCGAAACAATCGTGGAGTTCTACCAGATCTACATCTTCAGCTCCGAGACCAGCCATCTCATATGCCTGAGCCGCAGCCATACGGGTGCACTCGTTGACATCGGGTAACACCAGGTCACGCTCTGTGTACGGATCACTGGTCAACACAGAAGCCCTGACTTTAACGGCTCTGCCCATACCCATTTCTCTGGCTTTTTTCTCTGATACCAAAACAGCAGCCGCCGCACCATCGACATTCACAGAACACATCAGTTTAGTGTTCGGGTAGGAAATCATTTCCGCATTCATCACCGTGTCCAATGGCGTTTCGATCTGATACATCGCTTTGGGATTCATGGTCGAATGATGATGGTTTTTCACCGATACTTTTGCGAACTGCTCAAAGGTGGTGCCATATTTCCTCGAATGCTCCATTCCTGCTTCGGCAAAAACCGCTGGCATGGTGCCCGATCCAAGCAGCCCTTCTTTCGGTATGCCCTGGCCAGCGCCACCACCGCCTAACAATCCCCGGCCCATCTGCTCGACACCAACTGCCAGCACCACATCATGAATGCCCGCCTTAATTGACATCCATGCTTCACGAAACGCGGTGGCGCCGGTTGCGCACGCATTGGCACAGTTGAGCACACTTATGCCCGTGAGTCCGATTTCACGCAAAATTCGTTGCCCAACCATACCGGCTGATTGCCCTATATTGCCACAATAGAGCGCCTGCATATCGTGTATGCTCAGACCGGCATCTTCCAGCGCCATCAATGAGGCAGTAGCACCCAGTTCCGGGACAGTCTGGTCAGGAAACCTGCCAAACTTGATCATATCCACTCCCATTACATATACATCACCCATCTTCAATCTCCTCGTATTTCGCTGATTGTTTATTCGTACTTTCCGGCGGTATGCATGTAAAAGAGGCTAACCTGCCGGTTGAAAGAAATAGCTGATATAGCTGTTGCCATCGGCATCTTTTCTGCCGAGCGCATCCTGGTACACGATTTCCACCGGCATATCGAACGAAATCTGCTCCGGATCAGGTTCGATATTAATAAGATTGCCCTTGACCGTACCACCACCTTCGAGATCTACCACGGCAGAGATGTAGGGCACATCAATACCCGGAAAGGATCTGCGCACAATGCTATACACATACAGCTTACCTTTGTTAGACAATTTGATGGCTTTGAGCTTGTCTCTGGTTCCGCATTTGCTGCAGATAGTCCTTGCCCCAAGGAAAATAGCACTGCACTCACTGCACTGGTGCCCTTCAAGATAGGGTTCGCCATCTGCTGGTAGCTTCAGATAGTCGACCACCGGTAACGGGCCTGATGCTGCTTCTGACATAAATCCTCCACAGATTCAAATCAGGTAGCTTAATACCGGGAACTCACACAATCAATACACCCTGTGTACCAGCAGCAGATCCAATAAAGGGACTGCTTTATGAGAGTTGAAATTGATCGTATTCTTCTAAATAACAAATCCCTAAACCATACTCGGCAATGGCAAATCGTCGGTCCGT
>CAZNFE010000038.1:0-12937 GCA_964571945.1 uncultured Pseudomonadales bacterium | reverse complement strand
TAGCTTATGGTGTGAGTGAATAATGGTCGTGTTTGGCAGCGGAATTTGGGTTTAAATCTTTTCCTGGTTTCTCTTTTGCCTGCCAAGTAAGACTATGTTCTGCATCCTCTCAACAGCCTGCTCCAAAAGCGGTTCAACTAGCTCAGACCGAGCCGTTGGATAACTGCAAAGATGCACTGATTCCGGTAGATCGCTGCGGTTGAGTGATTTTAACTGTTGGTAGATATACTCAGAAAGAAAGGGTGCAAATGGTGCCATGCTTAAGCTCAATTCATAGATGGCCGTGTGGAGCGTTGCATAAGCTGTCCGTTTATCATCGGTCATCTGATCGGTCCAGTACCTGGCTCGATTAAGGCGTATATACCAGTTCGTCAGGTCCTCGATGAACTCGAACAGAGCTGGCACGACATTGTATAACCGGTAATGCTCCATCTCCTCAGCAACACTGATTTTCAGCGTTTGCAGCCTGGACAGAAGCCAGCGGTCGACGATGTTGTCCGAAGTAAACTCAGCGGTGTTCGTTGCCGGTGCCCAAGCGTCGATTTCCGCATAGGTTTTCAGAAATTTGAAAGCGTTCAGCCACGGCAGGAGTGCTCGTCTCACCATGTCCTTGACACCTGCGTCGGTAAAACGCTGTTCCTCCGCTTTTACCAGACCTGAATTGATCAGATACAGCCGCAACGCATCCGCACCGTATTCCTCCATTAAATCATCTGGTGCAGTATAGTTCCTGAGTCTCTTTGACATTTTTTTACCGTCGCCAGCCATCACTATGCCGTTGACTACGACGTTCTTGAATGCGGGTTTATCGAATAGGCAGGTGCCCAGCACGATCAGGGTGTAGAACCAACCCCGTGTCTGATCCAATCCCTCTGCTATAAACTCTGCCGGGAATCCCTGCTCGAATAGCGATTTATTCTCATATGGATAATGTAGCTGGGCATAAGGCATTGAGCCTGATTCAAACCAGCAATCCAGTACTTCTTCAATGCGTCGGTAAGTACCCGGTTCTCCATCCAGAGTAAACGTCAGGTGGTCTACGTTCTCTCGATGCAAATCGTTCACCTGGGTGCCCGTGTACTGCTGCAACTCTTCGATTGAGCCAATACAAATATGATTATCAGTTGTATCGTTTACCCAGATTGGTAGTGGTGTTCCCCAATAGCGATTCCTGGATATGGCCCAATCCAAAGCTCCTTCAAGCCAGTTACCCATGCGGCCCTTCTTTATGTGATCCGGCACCCAGTTGATCTGTTGGTTGATTTCGACCAGCCGGTCCCGCATTTGTTCTACTTTGACATACCAGGAAGGTATTGTCCGATAGATGATGGGTGTGTCAGATCGTGGGCAGAAAGGGTAGCTATGCACGACTACATCATGGTGGTAGAGAGCACCGGTTTCTTTGAGGTGTTTAACGATGCCACGGTCAGCATCTTTGACATGTTGTCCGACAAAATCGGGAACTTCTTCGGTAAAGCAACCATCCATATCTATCGGACATACGATTGCAGCGATACCCGCAGATTTGAGAATGCGGAAATCATCCTCGCCAAATGCAGGTGCCTGGTGAACGATACCGGTACCACTCTCGGTGGATACATAATTGTCAGTCACAATCTGGAAAGCACCTTCCTCCTCAAGGTCAGCGAAGTACGGGAAAATGGGAATATAGCGCTTGCCTGCCAGGTCAGAACCAGCGTAAGTCGCTGCAATATCGGACAGATCTTCCCGGTGCAATGCATCCAATCGTTCGCGTGCAACGATGATGTTAATATTCCGGCGATTATCCCTGACTTTCACATACTCAATATCGGCACCTACGCACAGGGCCAGGTTCGAAGGTAGCGTCCAGGGAGTCGTCGTCCATGCGGCCAGATAGGTATCCTCATCTCTCAGCCTGAACAAAATGGTAACGGCCGGGTCCTGCACGTCCTGGTAGTTACTGGTTGCCTCAAAATTTGACAGCACGGTACTTAAAGCTGTTGAGAACGGAACGACCTTAACACCCTGGTAAATAAGGTCCTTCTCCCAGAGTTGTTTCACTACCCACCATACGGATTCCATGTACCAGGGTTCAAGGGTTTTATAATCGTGATCAAAATCGACCCAGCGGCCGATTCGCGTGATGGTTTTTCGCCATTCCGCTGTGTAGCGTTGGACGATACTGCGACACTCATCGTTGTATCCCTTGATGCCAAGTTTTTCGACCGCTTCGTGAGAAGACATTCCCAGACTCTTGTCGATCTCGTGTTCAATTGGTAAGCCGTGGCAATCCCAGCCAAAGCGACGCTGGACATAGTTTCCCTTCATGGTGAAGTATCGGGGTACCGCATCCTTTAGTATGGATCCGACCAGATGTCCGTGATGGGGTAAGCCGGTTGCAAATGGGGGTCCATCATAGAATACGTAAGGGACGCCGCTGCTGGTTTGTTGCAGAGAGCGTCGAAAGATGTCTTTCTCTTTCCAAAAATCGAGAATGTCATGTTCAGTTTCGACGAATGAAAATGAATCGTTATTTGTTTCGGCTGGTTTAGCCACTGTCGCTTCCCTCGATGTAACTGATTCCAGTTAGTTTTTGTCGTGCCAGATGCTCATCTGCCCACCTGTGTGGCTGCAGAGTCGGTTTTCGATAAACCGCCGGAGTTTCAAAGAAAATACATTATCCCAAAAATGAAAAACCCGCCTTGACGGTGGCGGGTTTCGTAGCTTCTTTACTATGAATGTGTGCTAACCCACCATCCCCCATCGGATAATGCCAATTATAATTTTATAAGCAATGAATCGTCTTCGCATGGGGCGCAAGATTAAGGATTCGGCGCGGATTGTCAAGTAATGCAGCGAAATTCAACGATCTCGCAGGTAGGCATCCGGCACATCTGAAACAAATCCGGCTTGACTGGGTTTCCTGAAGGCCGACCGAGATGTCGGATCACGAAAACTGCAAGCGTCGCGAGGACTCTGATCAGGGTTGTCCGCTGTAGGTCAGTCCGATAAGGGTCAGCTTCCTGGTCACTCCCGCTGTTCGTGAACGCCTGTTACGCTGCCGCGTGAATTAATCTTTTGGATAATGGTTCCGAGCAAAGGCTCAATAGGGTAACAGGAATACCAGGACGGGGTATCAAGGTGCTCAATGGTAGAGGTTCCGACAAACCTGAACTTCCAGCCTTCTTTTCCGGCAGTGGATTCAATCTCGCTCAACCTCTCCCAGGCGGGGTCGGATAACACCGGGTGTGCACAGACTACAACAATGTTTCTGGCGCCGTGTTGTTTCAGTTCTGCCACAGAGGCGACCACGGAACCGGCCGTGTCGACAATATCGTCTATCAGTAGGATATCCCGATCCCGGACCTCACCGATGAGTGTGGCCTGCGTTACCAGATTAGGTTGTGAGTAGTCTCTTTCCTTTGAAATTGCAGCAAGACCGGCTGACAATTCTTCGGCATAGCGCCGTGCTCTCTCCAGTCCTCCTACATCGGGTGCGACGACGACATCACCGATCAGTCCCTCACGCCAGAGCCACTCAGCCAGGTGACGTGTAAGCAATACGTTTTCCAGATGAGCCATGGATGGGGTAAACATTCCGGCGATGGCATCATTGTGAATTTCAACTGACATTACCCGATCCACTCCGGCACTTTGTAACATTCTTGCGAAGAGACCCGCACTGATTCCTTCCCTGGTTCGACCCTTGCGTTTGTCCTGACGAGCGCCAGGGAAATACGGGAGCACCGCAGTGATGTACTGTGCATCTGAGAGAGCTGCTGCCTCCACCGCGTGGAGCAGCATCACAAATCTGTCATATACCGAGTGATCGTCCATGTTGCCAATGACTGACTGGATTACATAGATGTCGTGTCCGCGCACGTTTGCGTTGATCTCCATTTTTCCTTCACCACAGGCAAACCAGGTCTCGCTCACCGGCACGAGGGGGCGACTAATTTCCCCTGCTACTCTATTTGCAAAATTCAAACCGGAGGAACAGGAGATTAATCCGATCGGGGCTCTTGGAGTATTCATTTAACGCTATTCCGGTTAAGTAATGAAATTTCACCGCTAACCACTCTTTTTAGGGTTTCAACATATAACAGATGTTCTGCCTTTAGCACGCGAGCGGCCAGTGATTGTGCCGAATCCCCGGCAAGTACCGGCACATTGTGCTGAGCGAGGATTGGGCCCGTATCGTAATTGCTATCGACAAGATGGATGGTAACACCCGATTCCTGATCACCGCTTTTGATGACCGCTTCGTGTACACGAGAACCGTACATCCCCTTGCCGCCGAATTTTGGCAATAATGCCGGATGTATGTTGAGAATGCGACCCGCATAACAATCGAGCATGCCCGGTCCAAGGAGCTTCATATAGCCAGCCATCACTACCAGATCTACCTGATGTTCCTGAAATGCTGACACCATCGCACTGTCAAGATCGGCTGGATCCGGATGAGTAACGCTGCTTATGTGAAGCGTTCGTAGTTTTGCAGACCTGGCTCTTTCTAATGCCAGGGATTTACTGTTATTGCTAACCACCAGCGCGATCCGGGACTGCAGCGAACCATTTTGGCATGCGTCCAGAATCGCCTGGAAATTGGTGCCGGTATGTGAAGCGAGAATACCCAGTCTTAGCATAGGAACGGTAATCTGAATTTCCACGGATTTTGAGTGCAGATTTTATCACCTTTCCCATCAGGCATATATAAATGGACCGGAGGTGCACCTCTTTCTTTTGCATTTTGCGCTGCGCTTGAAAACTGCAAGCATGAATCTCCATAAATAACTATGGCTGAATTCTATATCGAACCCGATGTACTGGAATGATGCTCAAATGAATGCCATAAGCATCAGATCTGTTGCGTGCTAAATTGATCCCTGAGGATATTTTTCTGCACTTTTCCCATGGTGTTGCGAGGCAAAGAGGAGACAAATATAATTTTTTTCGGAATCTTGAAATTAGCCAGGCTTTGTTTCAGGTGCGAGGTAATCCGTTCTTCGGTGAGTTGTTCCGTGGCTTTATCAGGAACCACAATCGCGGTTACCGCCTCACCGAAATCTGCATGGGGCAGACCTATGACTGCTGATTCTGTGACACCTTCCATGCGGTCAATAATTGATTCGATCTCTTTTGGATAGACATTCAGACCTCCACTGATAACGAGATCTTTACTACGACCGACGATGGTGATGTAACCATTCTCGTCAATCGTCGCGAGATCTCCTGTTCTGAAAAAGCCACCATTGGTAAATTCTTCGGCCGTTTTTTCCGGCTTTCGCCAATAGCCTTTGAACACATTATCACCCTTGATCTGTAGTTCGCCCGTGGTATTGGTGCCGACCTTCTTGCCGTTATCATCCACAATCCGGGCTTTCACACCTGGCAGGGCAGGGCCGACTGTGCCCGCTTTACGTTCACCATGCAGTGGATTTGAAGTGTTCATACCGGTCTCTGTCATACCATAGCGTTCCAGAATCGTATGCCCGGTACGTTGCTGAAATTCGATAAATGTTTTTTCCAATAGCGGCGCAGAACCACTGGTAAAGAGGCGCATGTTGTCACAGACAGCAGCCTTGAAACCGCTATTACCCAGCAAGCGGGTGTAGTGCGTAGGTACGCCCATATAGACGGTTGAATCGGGTAATGCCTGAATGATAAGTTCGGTATCGAATCTATCGAGGAAAATTATCCTGGAGCGACTAAGCAAGGGTAAATGGCAACCCAGAAACAGACCGTGTACATGGTAGATGGGCAATGCATGCAGCATCACATCTTCCGCGCACCAACCCCAGGCCTTGCAGAGAACCAGTGCATTACTGCACAAATTGCCATGCGTGATCATGGCGCCCTTCGGCGCGCCAGTGGTACCCGATGTATAAATAATGACCGCCACATCATTTTTTGTGCAGGAGGTAATCTCGGTGCGGCAAGAAGCCGCTCTGGCAGCAACTGCTAGATCACCCTCGCCGTTTTCGTTTAATGTTCGAACTACTGGTCTTTGATTTTGCCGGGAGGCAAGTTTGGACATTTGTTGGAAATTCCCCGGATCACACACGACCATACCGGGCTCAGCATCTGTCAGAAAGTATTGAAGTTCTGTCGAGGTATATGCGGTATTGAGTGGTACATAGATCAGGCCTGCCTGCAGACAGCCAAGATAGAGGAATAGGCTCTGTGGGCTTTTGTGGACCTGGACGAGTATTCGGTCGCCTTTTACCAGACCTTCCTGCAGGAGTGCGTTTGCAAATCGAGCAGCCGCTTGTTCTGCCTCCGCATAGCTGTAGAGCCTGCTGGGCGTTTGCAGACAAGGCTGAGAATTCTCGTCAGGAAATCTTGAGCGCAACAGCCGATAAAAATTGTCATTCATGGATGTGGTCATTCAAGTGGCACCAGCTTCCCCAGTCAGTCTTATCGTTGCCACGGTCGCAGCTCTCATGATCCGACGTCTCGGTCAGTCTCCTGGCAGATGATAATACATTGGAATTGAGAAATAATCCTTCTAGAAACATAATATACTTGAACAGAAGTGCTCTGGTGAGGACAGTGTATGCAAAGCAGATTAAGTCACTTGTTGTATGGTTTTGTGTGTGTTGCCTCGATGAGTCTGGTCATCCAGAGTGTAGCGGATGATCAGGCCTCTGGTCAGAAGAGGCAGCATGGAAATTCCGTCATGATTGAGCATGCCTGGTCAAGAGAGTCCCTCTCTGGACAACCAAATGGCGCAGTGTATCTGGACATTCAGAACAATGGACCTGACACAGTTCGACTGACGAGTGTCAGCAGCGATATTGCCAATTCAGCCAGACTGCATGAATCACGCCTGGACGATGGGATGATGAAAATGGCATCAGTATCTTCGTTATCCATTGCCCCGGGCGAAACGGTGTCACTTAAACCGGGCGGTCTTCACGTGATGCTAATGGGCTTGAAGGAACCGCTGTTAGTTGGCACTTCTCACAGGCTGGTATGCAATTTCGCCGGGATGAATTCTATTGAAGTACGGGTGAAGGTGCTTGCGGCCACTGCACTGGCGTTTCCAGATTGATTATCTGGGCGAAATGAACGAGTGAACAATATTCAGCAATAATTGATATCTATGCTGGTACCATCAATCAATGCGTATAATGATGCCCCGTTAATTCTCGGACAGAAGGACTCTGGCGTCTAAGAGTTGCTGGATGTCCGTGGCAGAGTAGTCCAGCCATTGCATCAGTATTTTGTTGGTATGCTCTCCCTGAAACGGTGCGCCTGCACGAATACCGCTTTTTGCATCGGAGTATCGATAGGGTGTTTGAGGCACCCTGCGAGTGCCTCCAGCCCTGTCATCAATGTCAGTTATACTTTGCCGATGCTTCACCGTGGGTGACTTTTCTATGAATTCACTGCTTGAATTCAGCTCCCCCCAGGCTAATTTCGCCTCTCCCAGTGCATCCACCAGAGCTGCACGGGAGTCGAACGAAGTAAAATAAGCGGTTACCTGCTCCCTGCGTAAGCGGATCTTTTCACTTAATGGCGCGCCAGCCGGCGTTGGGTCTGTCATGCCGTGGACCTCAACCAGTTGTTTCCAGACATGCCTGAAATCAGCCGCCATAACGATTGGACCACCTACAGCCGGGAATACTTCACTGATGCCATTGTCCGGTGCATGTTCATCCAGAACGAAGTGGGCATAATCGTCCGTAACCAGCATGGCATCCACCATCGCGATATCCAGATGTTGGCCTCTCCCGGTTCGATCTCGCATATGCAGCGCTGCGAGCAATCCAACCAGGCCGTGCAGTCCAGCTATTGTATCTGCGAATGACATGCAGAAATCTGTTGCATTGTTGTGCCCTTTTTCAGCCTGGCGGTCAGTGATGCCCACTTCTCCGTGGATGATGGGTGCATAGGCTGCGCGGCCGGACTCTGGTCCATCCTGGCCGAAACCAGAAATGGAAGCCATGATCAGACCCGGGTTCAGGCGAGATAACGCTTCCCAGGCAATACCAAAGCGGTGCATTATCCCTGGTCGAAAATTCTCCAGCAGAATATCGGCTTTCTGGACCAGTTGCTTTAGCAGAACTACTCCTTCTTCTTTGCGCAGGTCGATACTGATATTTTGTTTGCCTGCATTTTGCTGGTTGTAATAGCCAGAAATACCGTTGATCTTCTTACCCCAGATGCGAGTGATGTCTCCTTCCGGGGGTTCCACCTTGACCACTTCTGCACCCAGATCAGCGAGCATACGGCCCGCAAAAGGACCCGCCAGCACTCTTGAGAGGTCAAGCACTCTAATGCCTTGCAGGGGATATTCTGATTGAGACACGATGGTTGGTCTCCTCCACATTCGCAATAGTTAATTCGGAATTAATTTATTGCCGTTTATGATTTTGATTTTAGAGCAGCTTTCGCTCTGGCCGTTTTTTTACGTGCAACTGCCCGTTTTTGTTTCACCTTTTCAGCTGCAGCCAGCTTTTTTTGCCAGTCTTTCTCGAAGGCAGCTAATGCCCTTGCTCTGGCTGCAAGTTTTTTTTCAAACGGTTTGGCGGCTTTCAATCTGCTCTCGGCAGTAGACATGATGATCCGTGCCTCTCGCAGTGCCTCACCCAGTACAACTGCAGCCGCTTTGGCTTTTTTTAATTGATTCCGGGCTGCAACAGATCCGGATTTGCCTGTTTTAGCAGCTGCTTTTGATGCCTTCGCTCTGGTTTTTTCCAATTTAGTCGCGATACGCCGAACGCTCTTACTGGCTTGATCATAGTCTTTCTGATGTTCGGTTACGTAGCTGTCTTTGAGCTTGACGATTTTTGACTGAAGGGAGTGAAACTGGGATTCCAGTTCCTCCAGCATCTGGCTTTTGTTTTCGTTTGCCATCGTTGTTTCTCCAATGATGGGGGAATGATTACATCGCACAGCCTACCTTGTCCATTATTTCAGATTGAAGTACTGACCTCCACTGGTTCCTGAAAAGGGTGAAAGTCAGAAACAAATTTCCATGCTAAAATTTAATGAAAAGTGAGCGGGCTACACTGCTTGAGTTTTTTAGTGATATATTGAAATATCTGCCCTGGCACAAGTACCCACCATCTACTAAAAATGAGTAAGGCTATGGTAGCGGGAAATAAGTGGAGCATTTTGGATGAGCAGGCACCAGATTTGGCTGGCTATGGAAAGAGGCGGCTTGATGGCAAGGTTGCTTATCTGGCAACCATCAAGGAGGACGGACGGCCTCGAGCGCATCCCGTTACACCGGCAATAGGCGAGGGCCATTGCTTTGTGTTTATGGAACCCACTTCACCGAAAGCCGCTGATCTTATTAATAATGGGTGGTATTGCATACATTGCAGCATGAGCGACAGCTCGGGTAGTAGCGGTGAGTTCCAGGTGTCCGGCGATGCCTGTCTTGTGGAAGATGAAAAGTTGAGGTCACTGGCTGATGAGCTGGCTATTTTTAAACACCCTGATCGCTACCTGCTGTTCGAGTTGTATATAACAGAAGCCATGTCAAAGAGCTACCGGAGTGGCCGTCCTTATCGAATGTGGTGGCCGCCGCAGGAATGAGTGGCTCAATTCTTTTTCGCTCAGCCTGAAATTTCTCAGATTGATTCGTCTTTAACTTCAACACCAACAATTTTCAATCGGGAGTCAACCGATTCTACCCCTTTGATCGCAGCGGCAAGCTCTTTGGCCAGTTTGTATTCAGCACGGTTTCCTACATGGCCATTTAATGTAACGGTATTGTCAAATGTATCCACATTGATGTCCCAGGCGCGAATGGTTTCATTCCTGATCAACGCCGATTTTACACTGGCGGTAATTCTGGCATCTGTAGCCACCTGTTCCATCGAGCGACTATCCTTACCGAGTTGATACCCACCAACGGCAGCGCCGCCGATGATAGCTGCCGTGCATCCGGTAAGCATCAGAAGAGAAAAGCCCACTGATATGAATAATCGATTTCGTCGCTGCATAACTTGTCATCCTCTGTAGGGCGTCGGCGATTGCATGTTTCTCCGCGCCTCGTGAAAATGTGAGGCAAAGAACACCCCAGCGATTTACAATCTGGTTATCCCTTGTTGTTCGCGATCCACTCTTTGATTGCAATCTCCAAGAAATCCGGCGGCAAAGGTCCATTCACCAGCAGTGCCTGATGGAATTCACGAATGTCAAAATTCGCGCCCAGATTATCGCGTGCTGCCTGTTCCAGGTCCAGGAATTTGCGCACTCCGATAGTGGCAGCGGTAGCCAGACCCGGATGAACAAACTGTTTGTCAACCGTTCTAATATTCTGTGCATGATTCGCAGCAGTGTTTTTATCCAGATACCCGATAGCCTGCTCTCTGGACCAGCGGAGCCAATGGATACCCGTGTCAGTAACCAGTTCGCCCGCATGCTGCAACTCCAAAGCCAGTCCTCCAAAGTGGGCATAGGGGTCTGAGAAAAGTCCTGTCTGTCCTGCCGTTCTAACGGCATACAGGCCCCAACCATCGGAGTATGACTGGAAGCTGCCGAACCGTTGAAATTCGGAAATACCTTCCAGTTGCAATGTAATAGAGTTTTGCAAATGCTGACCAGGGATACCGTATTGGTATGCCAGAGCCTCCAGTTGATATTTTGGCATGTCTCTCATATACCGCAGGTTGACATAAAAGATACCTGGTCGTGTCCGATTAGCAGCGGCTGGAATGTAGAAAGCGGGTGCAGCGGATTCATCATGAAATGACTCAACTGCTTTTACGATCAAATCAGAATTCGGATTCATGTAGAATAATTCATCCAGGTGCTGATTTACTGCTGATAGTGCATGCACAGTCCCGGACAAGTAGGCTTGTCGGCCCTGTTCGCTGTCGGGGAAATAGAAGCTTGAGTCTTCTCTAAGGTAGCGAATGAATGATGACAAGTCACCATCAAACTGCATAGATCCGAGCAGTACCCGCATCTGCTTGCGGATACGATTCACTTCAACCAGACCAATTTTGTGGATCTGATCAGGTTTCATGTCCGTTCCGGTATAAAAGTGCAGGCGTTGCAGATATAGATCATCACCGCCTGGCAGATTCCAGATACCAAAACTCTTGTGATTGCTACTTTTCAGCAGTTGCAGATAACTTATCAGTTCTGAATAGGCCGGTTTTATTGACTCGATCAGCGCCGTCGAGGTGTCTGCCAGAAGCTGTTGTTTTTTACTGTCAATCAGACCCAGCTTATCCAGTTTTTGCTTGAAATCCGCGAGCAGAATATTGTCTTGTTTGGAAAACTCAAATGGCCTGCCCGAGAGGATGTAGAGGCTTTCATTGATGTTGGCGCGTATAATGGATTCCGGTAATGTGAATCCCAGTTGCTCCTGTTCTTTGAGGTAGTCAATGAATTGCTGGATTACCACCGGTGCGTTTTTCAGTCTGGTGATATATGCTTCGAGGTCGGTGACAGATGCAGCCGGATGGATATTGATTAGAAATAACACGATACTCGAAGGCAGACTAATTGAATGATTTGATGGACAGGAATCGAACCTGAATGGTAATCCGCCATTAGCCAGTTCAAAGTTGTAAGCAAATAACTGGTAACCAAGTTTGTTTTGATCGCTCAATATAGTGTAGTCAATGTCGTGGCTGATCTTGCGCCACCAGTAATGGGTTGTCTCCAGTGTTTCGGCAGCATACCCTGGTGATCTGTCAGTCCAGCGCTGGTTATTGCTTTTCGTACCAAGGCAGGATTGACGCTCCGGATATCTTGGCAGGATTTCATCATATGCCTGCTGGAACAGGCGTTCAGCAATACCGTTTTCCAACTGCGGTATCAATTGTCTCGCATCTGAACTGGATATTTGCTGGCTAACGGCTTTCCCGTTGAGTGTGCAGCCGTGCATCATGATTAGCAACAGTACCAGTGCCGCGTATTGGACAAGCGATTTCATTTGATCTCCTGCATGAATCGACTCACTCCAGCTGCGAGTCAAGAGTGTGCAGCCAGCCATCAGGGAAAGGTCATGATTGATATCGAATTGATCAGAGATCCCCAGGAAAGCTTAGACCGCGAACAACAGATGTTGTTTCAAACTACCCAATCAGAGTATCCTCATGGAAAAGTGAATTTTCGTATCACCTATCTTGGATTTATGGGTAACTCACATTACCCGGGAGCAACGGCATGGCATTAAAACCTGAACAGGCTGGACTGTCTGAAACGCGTCTGGCGAGAATAACAGAACACTTGCAGGACAGATATATAACACCTCAAAAAATCATGGGCTGTTCCACCATGGTAGTGCGCAGGGGACAGATCGCCTATCGCTCAGATCTCGGGAAAATGGATATTGAACGCAATAAGGAGCTGGCTGAAGACACGATTTTTAGAATTTACTCGATGAGCAAGCCGATCACCACAGTGGCGTTGATGATGTTGTATGAACAGGGGTTATTTCAATTAGCTGACCCGGTGCACAAATTTATCCCCCAGTGGCGGGATCTGCAGGTGTATGCGGGGGGTGAATATCCTGAATTTCAAACCAGGCCTGTGAAGCGAGCCATGACGGTAAGAGACCTTCTCAGCCACCAGGCAGGATTGACGTACGGTTTTGAAGGACCCGATCAATCAGCCCTGGACACTGCCTACCAGAAAATGAAAGTTTCAAGAAGCACCAGCGGAGATACACTCCAGGATATGATCGATAAAATGGCCGGATTGCCGCTGGAATACTCACCTGGCACTGCATGGAAATATTCCATGGCTACTGATGTGTGCGGTTATCTGGTGGAGGTACTCTCCGGCATGAATCTGGAGAAGTATTTCCGGGCAAACATATTTGAACCGTTAGGTATGGTTGATACGGGATTCACCGTCCCGGCAGATCAGGTGCACAGGTTCGCAGCTAATTATTATCGTCGCCAGGATAAATCGCTCGCATTGGAAGATGATCCGGAGCAGAGCCACTACCTGAAACCGCAGACATTCTTCTCCGGTGGGG
>CAZNFE010000037.1:0-13323 GCA_964571945.1 uncultured Pseudomonadales bacterium | reverse complement strand
CTCACGTGGACTGTGCAGAGAGGGGGGAAGGCGCGCGGGGGGTGTGGACATGGGCCGGAGCGGGTTGGCTGTTTTCTCGCGGATTTATTGTGAAGGGGATGGAACCGGGCTGATGACCCAGTTCGATAAGTATGACGTCGAACAGGCCGGGCTGGTTAAATTTGATTTCCTGGGTCTCAGAACACTGACGATCATTGACTGGGCCATCAACAGTATCAACCAGCGGGCAGAACAGGAAGGCGGCAGGAGAGTGGATATTCACAAGATTTCACTGGATGATCCTGCCGTTTTCAAGATGCTGAAACAAGCAAAAACCACGGCTGTGTTTCAGCTTGAATCGCGAGGCATGAAAGATTTAATCAGAAAGTTACTGCCCGACACCTTTGACGATATAGTCGCTCTGGTCGCCTTGTTCCGGCCTGGACCAATGCTGATGGCTGATGATTTTATTAATCGAAAACACGGTCGTGAAAAGGTTGATTATCTTCATCCGGAACTGGAACCTGTGCTCAAAAAAACCTATGGCGTTATGTTGTATCAGGAACAGGTCATGCAGATTGCTCAGGTGCTTGCGGACTACTCTATAGCCCAGGCAGATATACTGCGTCGGGCGATGGGTAAAAAAGATGCTGCTGAAATGGCTCGGAAGAGAGACAATTTTTTGCAGGGTACAACCGCCAGAGGAATTCCGGAAAAACAAGCCAGCCATATTTTCGACTTGATGGAAAAGTTTGCCGGTTACGGCTTTAATAAATCTCACTCGGTAGCGTATGCGCTGGTTGCGTATCAGACAGCGTGGCTGAAAGTGCATTATCCGGATGATTTCATGGCAGCAGTATTGTCTGCGGATATGCAGGCTACGGAAAAAGTAGTTACCAACATCGAAGAGTGTCGTGCGATGGACCTGGAGATTGTGCCCCCCGATGTTAATTACGGTCAGTTTCGGTTTGTAGCGGATGGCAAGGGCAAAATAATCTATGGTCTGGGAGCGATAAAAGGTCTGGGAGAAGGACCGGTCGAGAGTATGGTTCAAGCCAGATCCGAGGCAGGGATGTTTGATGACCTGTTCAAATTATGCGAAAGAGTTGAATCGAGAAAACTCAACAAGCGAGCACTGGAAGCCCTCATTGGCAGCGGGGCACTTGATCATCTGGTAACCAGCGATGCATTTGATGATCTGCATATAAAAAGATCCGGCCGTGTTTCCGCCGCAGATGATATCGAAGCATCGGCAACTCATCGTGACTACCAGCAGGTATTAAACTGGAAACGCGCTCTGTTAGCTGCAAATCAGGAAGATGCGATCAAAATGGCCGACCAGAAAGAGCGAAATCAAAACAGTGGCAACATTGATTTGTTTGGCGAGGTTAGTTTTGAAACTGAACAGGGCAAATATAATCATACCACTTCTATACGCAGCTGGAGCCACAAGGATCGCCTGAAAAGAGAAAAGGAAACCCTGGGGCTGTACTTAACAGGCCACCCCATTGAAATATATCAGAATGAATTGCAGCATCTTACACGCCACAAAATAAAAGATCTGAAGTCATCAAAGGAACCCGTTACGATTGCCGGTCTGGTGATCGCATTACGCACCATGAAAAGCAGGCGCGGTGAAACCATAGCATTTGTAACGCTGGATGATCGCAGTGGCCGGATTGAGTTGTCGGTTTCAGGCAGCTTGTTTGAGGAAAACAGAGAAAAAGTACAGAAAGATGTCATCCTGGTTATCCAGGGAAGTGTCTCGGATGATGACTTTTCAGGCGGATTGCGCATGCGTGCGTCTGAGGTATGGAGCTTGTTAGAGGCCAGGGAGAAATCTATAAAACAATTGCGGGTCAGCCTGAACAGCTGCCAGATGAAAGCTGCCTTTAGTGCAGACCTGGCACGCCTGCTGGCACCTTACAAAGGCGCAGGGGGATGCAGTGTGGCAATTGAGTATTATTGTCTGGAAGCCAGCGCCAGGCTTGTACTGGGTGATGCCTGGCGGGTAAGACCACACGATGATCTGATTAGCAAGTTAAGAGATTTTTATGGCACCGAACAGGTAGTGCTGGAGTACTAGGTGTTTGATTATATGCAACTCGAATATCTTTTCAGCGAATTGCCCCAGGGTCGTTTGGTTGTTGGATACAGCGGAGGAATGGACTCCCATGTTTTACTGCATAGCCTGACAAAATGTAAACAGAAATTGCGCATAGGTATACCGATAATCGGGCTGCATATTCATCACGGGCTAAGTCCCAATGCCGATGCCTGGGACAGACACTGCGAATCTGTTTGTTCAGATCTTGGTGCAGAATACTGTTGCATCAGAGTTGAAGTCGGTAAAAGCGCGAACGGGGATGGACCGGAGGGAGATGCCAGATCAGCACGATATAAAACATATGAAGAATTCCTGACTGCGACAGATCGGTTGTTGTTAGCACATCATCAGGACGACCAGATAGAGACGATCTTGTACCGATTGTTCAGGGGTAGTGGTCTCAAGGGAATAGGCGGCATGCCGGTTGAACGCGGCATTGGCTCAGCACACCTTGTCCGGCCATTACTGAGTGTAAGCAGGGAGGAATTGCGCATCTATGCTGAAGCACAGAACCTGCGCTGGGTTGAAGACGAAAGCAATTTTGATCAGGACATGGATCGCAACTATATTCGTCATCAGATTGTACCAAAGATTAGTGCTCACTGGCCTGCATACAGGAACACAATCAGCCGATTTGCTGAGTTGGCCATTACGGATTTCCAGTTGCTGCAAGAGTTGGCAGCAGAGGACATGAATGGGTTGCTCGATGATCGGGAAAGTTGTATCGACTTGATTGAATTGCGCAAATTGAACAACTTTCGACAGAGAAACACCTTGTTGCACTGGATTGATCACTCTAAATTGCCAGCGCCGACCCAGGCCCAGTTGCTGACCCTGGTGCAGCAATTGAATGTGCAGCGACCGGATGCCGCTCAGTGCGTCAAATGGCCGGGTGCAGAAGTAAGGGTATTCAAACAGGCGGCGTATTTGATGGGCCCACTGGAAAGTAACGACAAACCATTCATTTGGCATCTGCATGAACCCAAACTCACAGGCGGCAGATGGCTGATTGCAGAAGCAGTTAAAAAGGGTGGCTTAGCAGATGATGGTAACCCGCTCACAGTCAGATTTCGCGCTGGCGGTGAGCGATGCCAACCACACGGAAGAATGGGGTCGCACCCTTTGAAGAAGATTTTTCAGGAATTCGAAATTCCACCCTGGTCACGAGATCGAATTCCGCTGATTTACAGAGGTGACGAACTGGTTGCTGTGGCTGGTTTGTTCGTCTGTGAGGGATTTATGGCACCGGATGATGAGGTTGGCTGGGATATCTCATGGACTATTCATCGAACGGAGGAAACGGCTGCAGGCAGCATTTGAAGATATCTTTGATGGAAAGCGAAAAACCCTCGGCTTTGCCGGGGGATTATTATTGTGGCAATCCAACCTTTCTGTTACTCTATAACCCCATCTTGATGACTCGCTAGAGTCGCTTTTCTTCATCTGAGATGGGTTCTAAATGTCACGTTATATCTTTGTCACAGGCGGTGTTGTTTCTTCTTTGGGTAAGGGGATTGCTGCAGCCTCTCTCGCTGCTATCCTGGAAGCCAGGGGTATTAAGGTAACCATGCAAAAACTGGATCCGTATATCAATGTGGATCCAGGAACCATGAGTCCACTCCAGCACGGTGAAGTGTTTGTGACCGCAGACGGCACTGAAACTGATCTGGATCTTGGCCATTACGAACGATTTATCCGTACCACGATGAATCGAAATAACAATTTCACCACCGGTCGAATCTATGCCGATGTGATTGCCAAAGAAAGACGTGGTGATTATCTGGGCAATACCATCCAGGTTATTCCGCATATCACAGATGAAATCAAGCACAAGATCTCGCAGGGCGCTAACGATAGTGATGTGGCGATAGTTGAGATTGGGGGTACTGTCGGGGATATTGAATCGCAACCTTTTTTGGAAGCCATTCGGCAAATGCGCTACGAGTTGGGGTCTACACAAGCTCTTTTGATCCACCTTACACTGATACCGTACATCAGTACGGCAGGCGAATCCAAGACAAAACCCACTCAGCACTCAGTAAAGGAACTTCGCTCCATCGGTCTGCAGCCAGATGTGCTGCTGGTACGTTCGGATCGTGAAGTCGCGCAAAGTGCACGCAAGAAAATTGCACTATTCACCAATGTGGAAGAGAAAGCGGTAATTCCAGCGATCGATGCAAAATCAATTTATGAAATACCTTCCCTGCTTCACGAACAGGGTCTGGATGACATTGTGGTTGACAAATTCAGTCTTGATTGCAGACCGGCCGATCTGTCGGAATGGAATAAGGTCATTGAAATGCAGAATCATCCGCAGCATCACATAAAGCTGGTGATGGTTGGTAAGTATATGAAGTTGCTGGATGCCTACAAATCGCTAAATGAGGCCATTATCCATGCTGGTATTCACACTCGCACCAGGGTGGAGATCGACTGGCTTGACTCGGAAGATCTGGAACGGGAAGGATGCGGATTGCTGGCAGATGCTGATGCCATTCTGGTCCCCGGCGGGTTTGGCGACAGAGGTTTTGAAGGCAAGATTATTGCTGCCAGATATGCCAGGGAGAATGGTGTACCTTATCTTGGCATCTGTTATGGCTTACACGCAGCAGTTATCGATTATGCCCGCAATGTGGCAGGCCTGGCGGGTGCGGATACCACCGAAAATGTGCAAAATGCACAACACCCGATAATCGCCCTGGTAACAGAGTGGACCACGGAACGTGGTAAGATAGAGGTACGGAGTGAAGATTCAGAAATGGGTGGCAGTATGCGCATGGGCGAACAGGCATGTCGACTGGATCCGGAGTCTTTGAGTTACAAAATCTATGGGCAGGAGATCATCAAAGAACGACACCGCCATCGATACGAATTAAATGACAATTATGTCAGGCAACTTGAAGACGCAGGTCTCAGCATGGCTGGACGTTCCCTCGATGGCACCCTTGTCGAGATCATTGAGATCCCCGATCATCCCTGGTTCATTGCTTGTCAATTTCACCCTGAATTCACGTCTACTCCGCGGGATGGGCATCCACTTTTCAGCAGTTTTGTCGAAGCGGCGCTTGAGAAAAGATCTGCCTGTAAGCAATAGCACATGAGCGGGATTAAAAGCCTATGAATCTATGTGGTTTTGAAGTTGGCGATGGCGCGCCCATGTTCCTGATTGCTGGACCCTGCGTCATTGAAAGTGAACAACTGGTAATGGCGACCGCGGGTACACTCAAAGAGATCGCTGCTGCGGCAGGTTTGAATCTGGTGTTTAAATCATCATTCGATAAAGCGAATCGGTCTTCGTACAAAAGCTATCGCGGACCCGGCATAGAAGCAGGATTGAAGATACTGCAGCAGGTTTCTAATCTCGGCATACCTGTATTGACCGATGTCCATGAAGACACACCCCTGGATGAAGTGGCAGAAGTGGTTTCGGTACTGCAAACACCGGCTTTCCTGTGTCGGCAGACAAACTTTATACAGAAAGTAGCTGCAACCGGGCTACCGGTCAACATCAAGAAAGGTCAGTTTCTGGCTCCCTGGGATATGATTCATGTGGTTGAAAAAGCGCGCGAGACCGGGAACGAGCAGATTATGGTGTGCGAGAGAGGTGTGAGTTTCGGCTATAATAACCTGGTTTCTGATATGCGATCTTTACAGGTAATGAAGGAGATTGGTTGTCCGGTAGTCTTCGATGCAACACATAGTGTGCAGCTTCCCGGAGGGCAGGGTAATACCTCCGGTGGCCAAAGAGAAATGGTGCCCGCCCTGGCAAGAGCAGCAACCGCTGTAGGTATCGATGGCCTGTTTATGGAAACACATCCGGACCCGGACAATGCACTGAGCGATGGTCCGAACTCATGGCCATTAGGTCAGATAGCTGAATTATTAGCACTATTGATGCGCATAGACCGATTAGTGAAGCAGTACTGATAAAGACCACAATTCCTGGTGACTAATCCAGCGAGTTTAAATTTAGCAGAGGCAACAGAATGACGGAGATAATCGATATCAGAGCAAGGGAAATACTTGACTCACGTGGAAATCCAACCGTAGAGGTTGATGTTGAACTGGATTCGAATGTCATTGGCAGTGCCTGTACTCCCTCGGGAGCTTCCACTGGTTCAAGAGAAGCACTTGAATTGAGAGATGGCGATGATGCTCGCTACCATGGAAAGGGGGTCTTGCAAGCCGTGGCCAATGTAAATACCCGTATTCGAGAGTTATTGATAGGCCATCAGGTAGAAGAGCAAAAACAACTGGACAATCTGATGCTGGAGATGGATGGCACCGAAAATAAGGAAGTGCTGGGTGCCAATGCAATCCTGCCAGTCTCGGTGGCAGCCGCGAAAGCTGCTGCAATTGAAAAGGGATTAGCCTTGTATGACTATATTGCCATTTTGGATGGTAGCCCGGGCAGGTATTCCATGCCAGTGCCAATGATGAATATATTAAATGGCGGTGAACACGCTGACAATAATGTGGACATTCAGGAATTTATGATTATGCCGGTGGGTGCGCCCAGTTTTGCAGAAGCCCTGCGGTATGGAGCGGAAGTATTTCATACACTCAAAGGAGTTCTCAAGGCCAGAGGGTTGAGTACATCTGTTGGTGATGAAGGCGGCTTTGCACCGAATCTGCCTTCCAACGAAGCGGCGCTTGAAATAATTGTGGAAGCCATTGGAAAAGCCGGTTACAAACCAGGAGAAGATGTATGTCTGGCACTGGATTGCGCTGCATCTGAATTTTATCAGGATGGCAAGTATGTATTGGCGGGAGAAGGGCGCAGCTTCAATTCCGAAGAATTTAGTGGTTACCTCGAAAATCTGGTTGACAGATTTCCTATCTGGGTTATTGAAGACGGTATGGAAGAGAGCGATTGGGATGGGTGGAAATTAATGACCTCGCAATTAGGTAACAAAATTCAATTGGTAGGAGATGATTGTTTCGTTACCAATACGAAAATACTGCAGCGGGGAATTGATGCCGGAGTTGCCAATTCTATCCTCATAAAACTTAATCAGATTGGCACCCTTACAGAAACGCTGGAGTGTATTCAATTGGCCAGAACAGCTGGATACAGTGCTGTGATTTCTCATCGGTCAGGTGAAACAGAGGACACAACCATCGCCGATCTGGCGGTGGCTACAGCGACAGGACAGATCAAGACCGGATCACTGTGTCGAACTGATCGAGTCTCAAAATACAATCGATTGATCCGGATTGAAGAGCAGTCCAGTGCTCTGTACCGTGGTAGCAAAGAATTTGGTAGATAGCAGTTCAGTTTTTGCGTCGCGAGACCCGTAGGTTGGATTAGAGCGAAGCTCGTAATCCAACAATCTATACCGGATCGCGAGTTAACGTGGAATCAGGCTGTGCTGTAGAAGGTATTTTAACTATCGTTGGGGAATAAAAAGAGCCTAATGAAAGCCATTGTTGTAGTTCTTCTAATATTGATAGCTGAGTTTCAATACCGGCTTTGGGTTGGTGAAGGCAGCCTCGCTGAGACGAATATGCTTGAGAAAAGGGTGTCCGGCGCAGTCACAGATAATGAAGTAAAAACGAATAGAAACAGGCTTCTGCGAGCGGAGATTATTGAACTCAAGAGTGGTCTCGAGTCAATCGAAGAACGGGCCCGCAGTGAATTAGGTATGATCAAAGAGGGAGAGACATTCTATCTTCTGGTAGAGAATCAGGAGACTGGCAACGCCAACAAATAATATGATCGATAAGCCCACCCCATCTTGCCAACTGGCAGTAATACCAGCTGCTGGAAAAGGTGATCGTATGGGCGGCAGAAGCAGAAAGCAATACCTGATGTTTGGAGGCAAAACCGTTCTCGAACACACGCTGGAAAGGCTTTTGGACAGCGGCATGCGGACCATCGTTATCGCAGTGTCGAAAGATGATAATCGCTGGTCTGAGCTGGCCATCGCCAGGCAGAAGAATGTTACCTTCGTCGAAGGTGGGGAGTTCCGGGCATTGTCTGTACTGAGTGGTGTTACAAGATTGTTGGAGACCTGTTCTGAGACCGAGTGGGTGATGGTGCATGATGCTGTGAGACCGTGTGTCAGTGTTGCTGATGTGATCAAATTAAGGGAATCGTTACGTGAGCATGAAGTGGGTGGTCTGTTGGCAACAAGAATTACCGATACGATTAAAAAGGAATCCATCAAAAAGGCGCTGCGGGTTGAAGACAGTGTTGATCGAAGCCACCTCTGGCGCGCACTAACGCCGCAGATGTTTCGCTTAGGAATGTTGGCGAGCGCTCTGCAACAGGCAATAAAGAAGGGTCTGCCAGTTACTGATGAAGCCTCTGCGGTCGAAGCCGCGGGTTTTGCTCCCCAACTGGTGGAAGGCAGTGTTGATAATATCAAGATTACCTACCCTGGTGACCTGAGATTGGCCGAATACTTTTTGTCCCGCCAGGATACCGGCCTATGAGAGTAGGCCAGGGTTATGATGTGCATCGATTTGGTTTATCAAACTCGGCTGATTCGATCCGGTTGGGCAGTATTGAAGTTCGCTGTGATCGTGAAATAATCGCTCATTCTGATGGTGATGTCATTATTCACGCCTTGTGTGATGCGCTGCTAGGTGCCGCAGGGTTGGGTGACATTGGCCTGTATTACCCGGATTCTGATGCTCAATATGAAGGAGCGGACAGCAGGGTATTCCTGGTAGAGATTGTGCAGCGCTTAGAGGCATCGGGCTTCAGGATTATAAATGCCGACATTACTCTGATAGCGGAAATGCCAAAGATCGCGCCGTACAGGGATGAAATGCAGGTCGCTATCGCGGATCTTTTGCACACAGAGAAAGCAGCAGTTAATCTTAAGGCTACCACGACCGAAGGCATGGGGTTCACCGGGAGGGAGGAAGGTGTGGCCGCACTTGCGGTGGCACTGATCGAATGATCCCGGCTGATCAATTTGACCTCGACTTTGCCAGAGCTCACGGGAATCCTCTTTGTACAGGAAAAATCAGGAATCGAATTGAGGATTTTCAGGTTGTAGAGATTCCCAGCTATGAGATTACGGGAGAAGGAGAACATTGCCTGTTGAATATTCGTAAATCGGGAGCCAATACCAGTTGGGTGGCCAGCCGGATTGCCAGATTTGCAGGTGTTCGCACAATTGATGTCGGGTTTGCAGGACGTAAAGATCGACACGCTCTGGCGACGCAATGGTTCAGTTGCTGGTTACCTGGGCGTCCGGATCCTGACTGGCAGCAACTCGATGAAGAAGGTATCGAAATTCTGGAAGTTCGCAGGCATAACAGGAAACTAAAAAAAGGTGCGCTGAAGGCCAACAGATTTACTATAGTGATACGGGAATTGTCATGTAATGATGCCGGTCAATCAGCTATTGAGGATCGACTTAACACTATCAAGACGGAGGGAGTGCCGAATTATTTCGGTGAGCAACGCTTTGGTAACTCCATGAATAACCTGCGCCTGGCGGATCAGTTGCTTAACCGGGAAATTCGCGTAAGAGACAGACAACGCAGGGGACTTTACCTGTCAGCAGCCCGATCATATCTGTTTAACTGCAGTCTGGCAGAGAAGGTCCGGGACGGAACCTGGAATCAACGCAAGGAATCTGGCGGGAGTGCCATTGGTTCACTGTTTGGAACCGGTGAATTCGATTCACCTGCAGAGCAGAAAGTAGAACGAAAAATGCAGTCATGGTGCGATGCTTTGCGGCAGATGGGGATGAAGCGAAGTTACCGTGCACTGATGATGGAAGCAACACATCTGGATTGGGGTTTTATGGCACCCGACTGTCTTCAATTGAAATTTGAATTACCTCGTGGTTGTTATGCGACCTCATTGCTGCGCGAATTTGCCGACTGGCCCGTGAGTTTCGCAATGGAAGCGGATGCATGAACGAACTCGATTTAACTGGTATAGGGATGACCTCTCAACGGACACGATTCCGGCTGCTGGATCGTCTGCGGCAGCAGGGAATTGATGACGAGGAGTTACTTGAAATAATCGGTCAAACGCCGCGGCATATCTTCATCGATGAAGCCCTCTCACACAGAGCATATGAAGATACCGCATTACCCATTGGCTTTAATCAAACGATATCACAACCCTTTATTGTCGCACTGATGACGAAAGCTCTGTTCCAGGAAGGAAAGCTGTCCAGGGTGCTCGAAATTGGTACCGGGTGTGGCTATCAAACATCGATTCTTGCACAGCTATCGGATCGGGTCTATACCGTCGAAAGAATCCGTGCGTTACAGCTAAGGGCGCGTAAGAAGCTTAAGTTGCTCGGTTTGCGGAATGTGCAGTTCAAATATTCGGATGGCAGCATGGGTTGGCCAGAGCAGGCACCATTTGATGGTATTCTGGTCACTGCTTCGCCAAGAAGAGTGCCCGGGGAACTCATCGATCAACTGTCTTCAAATGGCCGCATGATAATTCCAGTGGGGGATGCAGAAGGACAGTCATTGCAGTTGATTACGCTCGAACACGGTGAGACGAAAGTGGAAGAACTGGAGCGGGTGAGATTTGTGCCTCTGCTTGGTGGGACTGAATAACCGTATCGGAAGGTAACAGATGCCATTAAAGGAACACAAACCCACACCGGGACAGGGCGCAGTTCGCTATTGGATAGTGCTTTATCTTAAAGGTCTGATGATGGGAGCGGCTGAAGTTGTTCCCGGTGTTTCCGGGGGAACTATTGCCTTTATTAGTGGTATCTATGAAAGGCTGCTTCAGGCTCTGGGAGCTTTTACCCCGGCGCTGATACCGGTATTCAGAGAACAGGGTATGCGCGGAATCTGGATGCGCGTAGATGGCACATTCCTGTTGGTATTGGCAGCAGGCATGGCGACAAGCGCATTTACTATTGCCGGTATGATCAGTTTTGCACTGGTACACTATGCAATTCCAATCTGGTCGTTTTTCTTCGGTCTGATTATTGCTTCTATCTATCTTGTCGTACTGGAGGTGAAACGCTGGCAACTCAATCCAGTACTCATTCTGATCATGGGTGCAATCACCGGATTTATGCTGACCCGAATAGTGCCCCTGGAATCCGATCCCGGACTCTTGTTTATTTTTCTCGGTGGTATGGTTGCTGTTTGCGCGTGGATATTGCCCGGGCTATCGGGTAGCTTCATCCTGCTTCTGCTCGGGCTATATGCGTCTGTCATGGATGCAATGAATGCGCTGAACCTGCTGGTGTTGGGTGCCCTGGCCGCCGGCTGTGTCCTGGGTCTGGTTTCTTTCTCTCATATACTTAGCTGGCTGTTGAAGCGTTACAGGGATGAGACACTGGGATTCCTGACCGGATTAATGATCGGCGGTCTGGCAAAGGTGTGGCCCTGGCAATACACCCTGAGTTACCAGATTGGCGCAGGAGGGGAACAGATACCAACCGTGCAGAGAATTGTGAGCCCGGCTGTTTACCAGGAATTGACCGGAACAGACTCTCAGTTTGCAATAGCAGTGGCGATTGCCATGATCGGATTCGCATTGGTGTTTGCCCTGGAGCGGTTCACCAGAAATTGAATTTGTGATCTACAACTGTACCCGGCGAGTTGGCATACCAGAGTAAGAAATGAAAATAAATCTCGCAATTTTGTTCATCTCGCTATTACTGGCCAGTTGCCAGCAAACTGGCGGTCTGGTGCCTATTGTCGAGACGGGAGAGAGGAAAAATTCGCACTCAAAACAGATTTTTCACGAAGTGCACGCGGGGGAAACTCTCTACTCCATCGCATGGCGATACGGGATTGATTATCGAGAGTTGGCAAGTCTTAATAAAATCAAATCCCCCTATACGATCTTTATCAATCAGAAACTAAAACTCCATCCGGTTCGGCACGTTGCGAAAAAAGCAACTGCGCCCGGAAAAAAAATAAATCGAGTCAAGAAATTACCCCCTGGGAGCAAGTCGCGATCGCGAGTTGCCGGAAACAGCACAGTGAAATGGCACTGGCCGCTCGAGGGATCAATCGTCAAAAAGTTTTCGTTAAAAGGTGATGTTAACAAGGGGCTCGATATTGCGGGTAAGGAAGGGCAATCGGTGGTATCTGCTGCGGCAGGCATGGTTGTGTATGCCGGTGGCGGGTTACGCGGCTATGGCAAACTGGTTATAGTAAAACACAACGATCATTATCTAAGTGCTTATGGGAATAACAGTAAAATCCTGGTCAAAGAAGGCGACAAGGTGGGTCGTGGTAAAGTGATCGCGCGCCTGGGTTTAAACGGATCAGTGAAGGCGGCCAGGGAGGTGCTGCATTTCGAAATCCGTCGCGACGGAAAACCGGAAAACCCCCTCAAATACCTTCCTGTCAGGAATTGATCAGCGTTCCAGTTGATTCAGTTTCCCTTTGATCTCAGCCCATTCTTCAGCATCTTCTAACGCATCTTTCTTCTCGGTTATGTTGGGCCATATTTGTGACAGTTCAGCATTGAGCTCAAGGAAATTCTGCTCATCTTCAGGTAACTCATCCTCGGAAAATATTGCATCAACCGGACACTCTGGTTCGCACAGTGCACAATCAATACATTCATCAGGATTTATCACCAAAAAATTCGGACCTTCATAGAAACAGTCAACAGGGCACACTTCTACACAGTCAGTGTGTTTGCACCTGATACAGGCGTCGCTAACTACAAATGTCATGCTGTAAATTCCTTTCGTAATTGTCTTGGAGCGCTATTCTATCAATTTTTTTTCTATCGCGTGCTACTATTTTCAAGGTACACCATCACCGGTAATCAGTCTTGATTCGGTCATCGATCACAGAGCTTTTGCAAGTCATATAGCAGGTCCAGTGCTGCTCTGGGTGTGATGCCGTCAAGCTGGGTAGATTGTAGTTTTTCCAAAGCCGGGTGCGGTTCTGAATCTCTGGAGTCGCGCATAAAAAGATCGGTTTGCTGCGGCGATCCGGATTGGTCAGATCGAATTTCTTTCTCTTCAAGCGATCTTAACTTACCTCTCGCCTGGGCGATCACCTGTTCAGGAATTCCCGCTAGTTTGGCCACTTGCAGGCCATAACTTTGACTCGCGGGCCCCTGTTGTACCGCATACAGGAAGATGATTTTATCAGCGTGTTCCCGTGCTGTGAGATGGACGTTCACTACCCCGGGAATGTGCTCATGCAGAGAAGTCAATTCAAAGTAGTGGGTAGCGAACAAGGTCATGGACTGAATTTCATTCGGCATACATTGGGCACACGCCTATGCCCGTGCACGACAACACACATTGCTTAGTGCCGTCAGA
>CAZNFE010000036.1:0-13442 GCA_964571945.1 uncultured Pseudomonadales bacterium | reverse complement strand
ATCAGGTGATCCTCCGCAGGATCAGAGCACTGGAAACGAAGGTCAGCCTGGTGACAGCCAATCTGGAAACAAAAATGAAACCGGATCGCCCGACCAGGATCAATTGGCCGCCGAAATCCAGGCCATAAAAAACGCCATTCTGACAGCGGGAGAAGCCCTGCAAACAGCCAGTGAAACCATGGCCGATGTACAACCGGGTGCAGACAATCAAGCGGCGGAAGGAGCTCTGGCCGATGCCAGGGTTGCCGTGATCATTGCCGATCAGGAATTGCAAGGTGCCCGTGATGATGCCCGGATAAGCGATGCATCATCAGCGGAACTGCAGCAAGCTCTGGAAAACGCCAATATCGCAATCGTACTGGCCGGTGGGATTTTGCAGGATGCTGATGGGGAAATTCCTGAACCCAAAAACTCCGGTGGAAGTGGTGCTGGCGGTAACAAAAACGGTGCGAGCCCCGGGACTCTGGATGACGAGTTGAATCAGTCAATTATTGTATTTAATGGCCGCCTGGAGGAAGCAAAAGAAAGTTTACCCGAGCAGACCGAAGGATCTCCGGGTGGAATAATTACTGGTGATACCGAAGCGGGTGAATTGGAAGCAAAATCCGGAGAAATTCAGATCGTAACATCCAAAAGTGAACAGCAGGCTGAACCCGGTGAAGCCGGGACAGTTACCCAAACCGGGCGTATGCCAGGACCGGGGAAACAGGTTGCCCAGCGAGGTGCTCCACCACCCGACCCTGAAGATATCCCGGATGGCCAGGATGATGATATCGTGGCCCGACAGCTTCGCGAAGCGGCCATGACGGAACAGGATCCAGATCTAAAAGCGAAACTATGGGATGAGTACAGGAAATACAAAACAGGAATCAGTAAATGAATTACCCGGCCGCCACGACTTATCATAGAAGGATTACCCACATTCCTGCCAGCGTGCGATATACGGTCCGACGAGGAACCTTCCCGGGGATTCTGTTGTTATTGCTTTCTTCCTGCACATCTACTGAAGTAATCAATGCAAATGCTGCACCCGCATATCATTCCGAGTTAGAAATTGCTGAAAATCTATTGCTGGATGTTGGTGTCTCGCCGCTGGATCCAAATATACCGGATTCAGAAAAGCAAATTGAGAAAAAGAATATCGTTCCTGACGTCCGTCGTGCCGAATCAATATTTATTGCTTATCATCTGAAAGACACGCTGGAACTAACCGGAAACTGGGGTGCGGTACGAGTAGTTCCCCAGGATTCAAGCGTCGTAGATATTAAAATAAAGGGTCGTATCATAAATTCAGATGGTGAAATGCTTAAAGCAAAAATTACAGCAACGGATTCAACCGGACGCGTCTGGCTGAATAAGGAATATTCCGATTCTGCCAGCAAATTAACTTACAAGAATCGTTTGAAAGAAGATCCATTCCAGGATTTCTACAACAATATTGCCAACGATTTACTAGCTGCCCGCAACAAATTATCGGACGATGATCTGCTTACACTCAGAAACGTGTCTTCGATTAAATTCGCAAAGAGTTTATCACCTGATGCTTTTGCAGATTACATCGAGGAATCCAGAGGCGGGAAAACAACCATCCAGCAACTGCCCGCTGCTGATGATCCCATGTTTACCCGCATCGCCCGGGTAAAAGAGAGCGAATACATGTTTATTGATACCCTGGATGACTATTACGCCAGTTTCTATCGGGATATGGAACCTTCCTATCATGCCTGGCGAGAATCCACCTATGAGGAAGCGATCATGTTACGGCAAATACAGGCAGAAGCTCGTAAACGCGGGTTGACGTCCGCCGCGCTGGTAGTAGGTGGTCTTATGGCCGGTTCCAGGAGCAACAGTACGGCGGAAAGTGTTGCAGCTACCAGTGCCGTACTTGGGGGTCTTGCTCTCGGCAAAACCGCACTCGACAAATACAAGGAGTCGGAAATTCACAAGGAATCCCTGAAAGAAATCAGCCAATCCTTAGGTTCTGAAATACAACCCATGATTCTGGACATTGAAGGCCGCACGGTGGAACTCACGGGTACATTGAATACCCAATATGAACAATGGCGAAAACTATTGAAACAGATCTATGCAGAGGAAACCGGGTTAGCGGTCGATTGACGCAACGAGCCCCGTTTTTTGCCCAGGACCGGGAAATGAACATGCTATGACTCAGCAACCACACGATGGTCAGGTGCTCTGCGATCGATATAGTCTGGAGCACAGATTAGGGGCAGCCGATATCCCGACTGCTTCTGCAGATGAGCAGCCTGGGAGCCTATCAGGCAGCTGGGTTGCACGAGATCTGGAATCGAACGATCGCGTCGTAATACGGATTCTTCCGCAGCGTGAGCTCGTTGATGCAGATTCCCGCAGGGATGCTGAGAGTCACTTCGTACACGGCCTGGTTCACCCCAACATCGTCAGGACTCTGGCCATTGATCGCTATGCTGATGGTGGTGTACTGGTAACTGCATATATTCAACATGCCAGATCGCTTGTGACCTACCTGGGAAGCAGATCAGCAGCGCTTGGCATAGTCATGCAGGTGCTGGATGCGCTGGAGTATGCGCACAGTCTCGGTATGTCCCACGGAAATCTATGCGCGAAGATGATCCTGGTGGATGATTCCGGAGTTCCCCATTTGATTTCGTTTGGTTTCGGAGCGTACAGCCATGGCTGGGATCCCGCTGCCAGCTATCTGAGCCCACAGGTACGATCAGGCGCTCAGGCCCAGCCTGCCGATGATATTTACTCACTGGGCGCCATTTTATACGAAATCTTCACGGCTAATTCATGGTCGGGAGTCAAAGACTTTGCCAATGCGAGTTCGCCGATACCAGAATCTATTCAGGGCCTGATTTCACGCATGCTGAGTGAGTCCAGCTATGATCGTCCCGACTCAGTAGCGGTGATCAGAACCGACCTGAAGCTTTATCTGAATCCCGATTCCGATCAGCAATCCGCAAACATTGAGGCTACTCCATTTGAGAAACCGGCAGAATCCTCTCCTCCTCCCGCGACCAGCACCAATTCGGAATACCCACAGGATCCATCAGGAGAGAAGCGCACTATTTCAACTGCGGTGGCTGCTGCCATCTTTCTGGTGCTTCTGGTACTGATCGGAGGTGTATTCTTTTATCTCCCGGCGCGGGTATCTACCGTAACCGGTTCAGTACCCGCCGAACACACCATACAGGCGGCTGCAACAGAAAACGCTTCATCCAGTACAGAAGCCTCCACTGCACCGGCACCATTTGAACTCGCACAGCTAGAACATTTCAAGGAACAGGCGAAATCAATTGCTGCAAAGATCCTGCGTGAACAAATATATCTGGAAGATACCGGCGGGTTGCTGTGGGCGAAAGATCAGATGGCTGCTGTGCAGACCCTTGCAGACCAGGGAGACCTGTTGTTCAGGGATCAGAATTTCGCCGCAGCCATGCAGACATATGAACAGGCGCTGGCAATTCTGGTGAAGCTCAAGGAATCGATAGGTGAAGTGCAATCAACGCAACTGGTGAATGGTCGCCTGGCGTTGAAAAGTGGAGATGCAGCGATTGCTATGCAAGCATTTGCCATCGTCCTGGCGATCAGTCCGGATCATGCGGAGGCATCAATTGGATTTGCCAGAGCCCAAAAACTGGACGAGGTGCTGAAACTACTGGAGACAGCAGCTCCGCTTGAGAACGAAGGCCAGTTGCAGGAGGCACTTGCAACCTACCGAAAAGCACAGTCTATCGATCCTTTATGGCCCGCTGCCAGAGAGTCTGTCAAGCGTGTTGAAAACAAAATTACACAGCAACAATTCAATCTCGCAATGTCCGAAGGATTTAACGATCTGAAAGAGAAGAAATTTGCCGCAGCCAGAGCAGCCTTTTCACAGGCCCGGACTCTCATTCCTGATTCTCAACAACCAATCGATGGATTACATCAGGTAGATCTGGCATTTCGGTTGCAACAAATTGGGCAGCACAAGAAGCTGGCAGAGCAATTTGTTGGCAGGGAGAACTGGCCTGCCGCTATCACCGAGTACGAGACCGTGCTTGGCTTGGATTCCAATCTGATATTTGCCAACAAGGGGCTCGAGATTGCCCGTAAACGGTTACAACTGTCCGACAACCTCGACAAATTTATCAATGATCCATTACTTCTGAATGCTGCATCAGCACTGGAAGAAGCGAAACAGCTTCTTTATCAGGCTAGCCTGGAGTCTGATCCGGGTCAGAAACTATCGCACCAGATTACCGCGCTGGCCAGACATATTAAATTGGCCAGAATCCCCATTGAAGTTGAATTACAGTCAGATAAACTCACGGACATAATCATCTACAAGGTTGGCCATTTGGGCAGACTGGCTTCCACCAAACTGGAACTGTATCCCGGTGTCTATACGCTGGTAGGAAAACGCAGAGGATATCGAGACGTACGGAAACAAATTACTCTGCTCGCCGGTCAATCAGTGACACCTGTTTTCGTCAATTGTACTGAAAAGATTTAACATCTGTTTTTCACCCTGCAGAGGATAAATTCTTCAAAGTACAGAAGAGTAGAGCGCCAAACACGTACATTGAGCAGTACACCCAATGAATTCCAATAGCGACACAACGGATCAGAACTCAAACATTCCGGATACATCTCCTGAATCGGAGATGAATAAGATTATTGAGCCAGTCAGTTTCTCACAGTCGGATGTAACCACCGGACCGAGAGAATTTCATTTTCGCCCGCTGACTACCGCTGTACTGGTGGTTTTTCTGGCGCTGGCGCTGATCACCTGGTTTATGTTCACCGCCAGAGCAGTCAAATTTGAAATCGAACCTGCCCCGACACTCGTTACCGTAAGAGGAGCCTGGCCGAATTGGGAATTAGGTGGCAGATATTTAATGCAACCGGGTACCTATGTGGTCACTGCCAAACAGGCCGGTTACCATGATCTGCAGGCAACCGTCACAATAAACACGGATGCTGACCAGTCATACGCTCTGAAGATGGTCAGGCTGCCAGGACTGCTGACAGTCACTACAGATCCACAAACGAGGGCCGAACTGATCCTGGACCAACAAAATATGGGGGCCATCCCCTTAACCCTGGATACGATAGCCGCAGGCCTGCATGACGTGAGTATAGTTTCCGAGAGATATTTGACTTTCGATACAGAAGTTGACATCCGTGGCAAGAGAGAGCACCAGTTCCTGGCTATTAAGCTATCACCGGCATGGGCGGCAATCGAGATATCATCCAAACCTGCTAATGCTGACATCATTGTGGATGGAGAATTAGTCGGCCGAACGCCTGCAAGCCTGGATTTGATGCAGGGAATCCGGGAAATCAGGATCAAACGCAAAGGCTTCAAAATCTGGAGGACTCGTCTAAACGTCACTGCCGGTGAGAACCAGTCCCTGGCCAGAATAGATCTCATCAAGGCTGACGGAAAACTCGCCATCCGCAGCCAGCCGAGCGACGCAAGCATTACCGTGTCGGGTGAATTCAAGGGGAATACACCTCTGGACCTGAAACTAGCACCCGGCGCATCCTATCTGGTATCGCTCTCCAAAGCCGGCTATTTGCCAACCAGCCAGGTCCTGTCAATCGAACCGGATGAGGACATCATGCTGGATCTTACTCTGGAACCGGCAATTGGTATTGTCCAGCTGATCGTGACACCGGCTGGTGGCGAACTCCTGATTGACGGCACATCCTATGGCAATCCGAGTCAGAGACTGTCATTGACCGCGCAGGAACACAAATTCGCGATTATTAAATCAGGATATGCTAAATACGAGACGGCAGTCACGCCAAGACCAGGCTTCGACCAGCGCCTGCAGATCCACCTCAAGACGGTCGAACAAGCCAGGGCAGATTCAATTGCCCAGACCATTGTCACTGCATCCGGACAACAGATGAAATTCGTGGTTCCTGCAAAAATGACGCTTGGTGCTTCCCGACGGGAACCGGGAAGGCGATCTAATGAAGTGGAAAGACAAGTCGCTCTGGAAAGACCTTTTTACATCAGCGTATATGAAGTCAGCAACAAAGAATTCAAGGAATTCGATCCATCACATTCTTCCGGCATGATCTCCCGGGTCCTGCTCGACCAGCAAGACCGTCCTGTGGTCAACGTCAGCTGGGAACAGGCCGCTGCATACTGCAACTGGTTAAGCAAGCGGGACGGTCTACCACCCGCCTACATAAAGAAAGAGGGGAAATGGCTGGCACAATCACCTATCAATACAGGTTATCGTCTACCAACTGAAGCTGAATGGGCCTGGGTATCACGATACGCAAGCCGCGAAAAGGTACTTCGATTTCCCTGGGGTAACTCAATGCCACCTGCAAAGGATTCCGGGAATTATGCTGACGATTCTGCACGAAACCTGGTGAACTATTACCTCAAGGACTACCATGATAATTATCGTGGCACTGCCCCACGGGGTTCTTTCACAGCGAATCCGATCGGTCTGTATGATCTGGGTGGTAACGCAGCTGAGTGGATACATGACTACTATTCCACGTCGGCAACTCCCGGCGATAAAGTTCTGACTGATCCTGCCGGCCCAGACACAGGGAAATCCCATGTCATCCGTGGGTCAAGTTTTTTGCACGGTCGCTTCAGTGAATTGCGCTGGACATTTAGAGACTACGGCAACAACGGCAGGCCAGATGTCGGGTTTCGCATTTCAAGGTATTACGAATCTGTTGACACAACCGCGGCAAATCTTGCTGTCAGCGACGATAGGGTCGGAAAAGAGCAATGAAGCATCCGCTGTCAGAACGCCACCATCCAGGCGAGAACATAACCCGGCGCATACCGGGCGCTGACCTGGCGTTAATGCTCTGTTTGCTAATTGCTGCTACGACAGTTACAGCACAAACCGAAGGGAACACCAACAGCCTGACAACGGATGCCACGACCGGTAACTCACAGCCAGTCGCTGCACCCATGGAGGTCAACGCCGCCGTTGCGCCTGACAAGCAAGAAAAGGGAATTAACAACAAACCGGGATCGAACGGTAAAAACAAACGCACAGCTTCTGTTCCGGAATCAACATCGGAAGGCTCACCTGCCGAACCTGCACAACAGCAACCAGATAATGGCAGATCTAACAAACTGACTACGGCAATAGAAAGATTTACACCCACAGAAGAAATCAAGGTAGATAATGCAGTACCCTTCCCAGTGGACATATAGCGATCAACAGCCATACTTTGGATGTATTTATGAAAAAACATTTGCCTATTGAATTTATTTTCCAACTGTTTTCATTGATCATCTCGATCATTATCGTGCATGCCATCTACGTCTCGATTGTCAGACCAAATGCAGCAGCATTGATTGAAGAACAAGCCATCCAGATCAATCAAAATCCGGACTATGTTCCGGAAAGATCTCTCTATATTGTTATCAAGGATTACGAGCAGGAATCCTGTTTCATCCTGATGCTCTGGGCGTTTTCACTAATGGGCTACAAAGCATACGAAATCACCAGAGAGCGACAAATTTTTCAACTAAACCTGATACCGGTGAACCAGGGAACCAGCATTTTACCTGATGATGCACGGGAATATTCCCGACCGATTCAGGCTCTGGATGAATCGGAACAGGCATTTCTGTTGCCACGCGTTTTACTGACAGCGCTGCATCGCTTCAGATCCACCCGGAATATTCAGGATGTGTCCAATTCAGTACGAGCGATCTGTGAGTCCGAGTCAGATCGGCTGGACTCAGAATTGTCGATGATCCGATATATTGCCTGGGCAATTCCCTCCATTGGATTTCTGGGAACGGTAAGAGGGATTGGCCAGGCATTGGGACAAGCCTACAGGGCAGTACAGGGTGACATTGCGGGCGTAACACAAAGTCTGGGTATCGCTTTCAATTCCACATTTGTTGCGCTACTCATCAGTATCGTAATTATGTTCCTCGTTCATCAGTTGCAGTTAGCCCAGGAACGCAAGGTTCTGGACACAGAGAAATATGCTGATAACAGACTGATTCAACATCTGCAAACATAGGGAAGCTCCGATTACGTGGATATTTTCATCATAACTACGGGAGAATAAAACTTGGCACTGGCGATTCTCGAACTGAATGATACCGGCATAAAGGTATTTGCAGGCGATGCAATGCTTCTCAGCAGTCCGGCTTATGCGGTGCTGCATGAGGATCAACTCTTTATCGGCGAACAGGGATTGCATAAATTCCACTTGTATCCAGGATGGACTAACAATAAATTCTGGCGGCAGCTCAATACAGAGCCGATCTCCAATGGCACCCGAAAAATACGCCATCATGCTGATCTGGCTTTCTTCCATCTGGAACAGATCTGGAAAAAAATCAGCGACAGAGTGGACGAAGCCATTTTTGCAGTGCCCGGTTCTTTCGATTCAAAACAACTTGGCCTGCTGTTGGGAATAGCCAAAGAATGTGGAATTCCGGTCTCCGGACTCGTGGATTCCGCTCTTGCCGCAACGGTACTGCAGAGGCCGTTCCGCACCGTGATGCATCTCGATATCCAGCTACATCACGTCGTGCTAACAGTTCTGCAGCGTGGCAACGCCATTACTCGCCTGGAGTTTGCTGAAATTACAGAACTGGGGCTGGCTACATTGTACGACCGGTGGGCGAATATTATCGCTAATCTCTTTATTCAGAACACTCGATTCGATCCAATGCATGAGGCCGTTACCGAACAGCAGTTATTCGATCAGATCCCCGGGTGGATAAGCAACCTGTCCGGCGACAGAGCCAAAAACTTTACTCTGGAGATCAATCAAAGCAGCCACTCGGTTTCAGTCTCCACCGAGAAACTTCTGACAGCTTGTAACAATGTATATCCCCAGATTGTGCAACAGATTCGGAGTCGGTTACCAGCAGGCGAAACGGTGCAACTCTGTTTGTCCGATCGGCTTAACGGGTTTCCGGGACTCCTGAATTCGCTGAATCTCTTACAGAATTGCGAAGTTGAGCAATTGGATAACATGGCGGTAGCCACCGGTGTTGTCGAACACCTTGATTCAATTCGCGCAAAAAAAGATGCCGTAAGCCATATAACCCACTTATCTATCGACCCATCCGAAATTACGATTACCACGCCGGATAGCACTGAAACAGTCGCGACGCACCTGCTTCTGGGTCACAACGCGATTCCATTGGGGAAAGTATTCAAACTGGACCCGGATCTTACGCATGGCATCAGACAAACCACGAAACAACCGCAATGCACGATCTATACCCGGGGTAACGAATTGCTGCTACATAATCACAATCCGGATGGAACTCGCGTCAACGATGATACTGTTACGGATCACACCCGGTTGCAGCCTGGTGACAAAATCCAGCTGGGAGAGCAGCGTATCGAGTTAATCATCGTGGCAGACAATCATGGCACCTAGAAGAGAATTAAATGTCTTCAGCTTGTCTTTCCTGGATGTTATGTCCTGCGGGTTTGGTGCGATCATCCTTGTGTACATCATTATCAATCACTCTACAGAAGCCACCTCCCAGGCTCTGAACAGGGAACTGATGGCAGAAGTCTCGAAAACAGAAGAAATTGTATCGGAAGGCAAGGAGCGCATGGTACAACTTAAGAACACCCTGGCAGAGACAGAAGAGCAGACGGTAACCACCGAAGGGCTGGTTCTGACTGTTATTGAAACCATCAAAGAGCTGAGAACTCAACTGGCAGAACTTCAATCAAACGCCTCGCGCAAGAACAAATCGGTAGAACAACTAAAAAAAGAACTAAAGCAACTCGAAGAGGACGCAAAAGACCTAAAAGGAAGTGTTGGTGGTAACGAGTCCGTGGGAAGTTCCGTTCGATCATTCGCTGGCGAGGGAGACCGACAATATCTTACCGGCATGAAAATTGGCGGGAAGAACATTCTCATCCTGTTGGATGCATCCGCCAGTATGCTGGACGAAAAAATCGTCAATGTTATCCGCATGAGAAATATGTCCAGAGAAAACCAGCTAGCCTCTGCAAAGTGGCAACGTGCCATTCGAACAGTCGAGTGGATCTCTTCAAATATTCCCGGGCAGAGTCACTATCAGCTCTACACATTCAACACTCAAGCACAGGCAACCATCGCGGATTCCAGCGGCCAATGGCTCAAGGCTGTGGACGGTACGAATCTTGATCTTTCAATCGAGAAACTCAAGCAAATCGTTCCTGAAAAAGGTACCAGCCTGATATCCGCATTCAAGGCAATCAGAGAACTCAATCCACAGCCTGACAACGTTTATCTAATCATTGACAGCCTGCCAACCCGATCAGATAAACCACCAAAGCGTACGACTATCACCAGCAAACAGAGAGTACGCTATTTCCAGGATAGCCTGGATGAACTACCCGCTGGTATCCCCGTGAATGTCATACTGTTTCCCATGGAGGGGGATCCATTGGCCACACCAACCTTCTGGCAATTAGCACAGGTTACGGGAGGATCATTTTTAAGTCCTCCGGAAGACTGGCCCTGATCATGAAACGCAGACGTGAGATAGAAGGCATCAGTATGTCATTCCTTGACGTCATCAGTTGCGGTTTTGGCGCACTGATACTTCTGTTGGTGCTAACAAAAGTGTTTGAGCCTGTCGTGATCGAACAAACCGTGCGGGATTTGACCAGTTATCTCGCCAAACTGCAGCAAGAACTGGTAACAATCAAAGGGGAAACAAAAGAACTCAATCGTGATTTGCTGCACAAAGAAGATATTGTGACAGACAAAAAGGAACTGTTGGCTCGACTCAAGGGTGAACTAGCCGCATTGAACAAACAACACGAATCACTTTCACAGAGCACTAATATAACCAACTTGATTGAGGGGAGGCTGGCACAGGCAAAACAGTCACTTACCGAAGAAATGAAGCGCTTGCTTGCTGACTACAAGAAAGACCTGGATAGTGATACGGTGGGCGGTATTCCAGTGGATAGTGAGTACGTGATTTTCATAATCGATACCTCAGGCAGCATGTATAACTATGCCTGGCCCCTGGTAAGACAGAAAGTTGAGGAAACATTAGCGGTATATCCTCATCTTAAAGGCATTCAGGTTATGAACGACATGGGTACCTATATGTTCACGCAGTACACCAACAAGTGGATCAAGGACACACCGGCCAGGCGCGGTGCGATTCTGAAACGGCTGGAAACATGGAACTCATTCAGTAACAGCAGCCCCGTAGAAGGTATCACCAAGGCGATTGTCACTTTCTATAAACCTGATCGGAAAATCAGCTTGTATGTGTTTGGTGATGAATTCAGCGGGAGATCCATTCAGCGAGTAGTGGATGCTGTCGACAGAATCAACCAGGAGGATGTGAAGGGAAACCGTCTGGTCCGAATTCATGCGGTTGGATTTCCGGTCCAGTTTGCAAATCCTCCACAATACCAGGACACAGGTATAAAATTCGCAATTCTGATGCGGATTTTGTGTGCGAGAAATGGTGGAACTTTTGTCGGTTTGAATAATTTCCGCGTGATCTAAATCAAAAAAACCTTTATTCGAACGCTAACACATGACCACCAGTGGTATACTCCGTCAGTCTTGATTCAGCACTGACTTCGCTGTATAGTTTCGCTGCTCAATTCTCAGGCTGAGAAAGGGATTACCACACTCGAAATAGCCAGTAGAGGTAACATTTAGGAATTGATAAGCGGGTGACTGCGATCATCGCTGAACACCACGTGCATTTCACCAGGGCCAGTATGACGACGCACGAAAACAAGTCGAATCTCACACCAACTTCTCGCGAGATCCCAGATACTACAACTGCGCCACATCCAGAAATTATATCCCGTTCCTGGCCGAAGGAAGTCAATGGACCCAAAGGCCCGGAGCCGACTCGTTACGGCGACTGGGAACGGAAAGGCCGCTGCAGTGATTTTTAGCGCTTGTTTCAAATCAGCGCATGCCGGGGGTGATCAGTGACACACCTGATTGCGCATCTTACTTACCAGTAGTCATCGGTATGGCTACATCAGAACCATTTGAGGATATACCCATGTCTATAAATGAGCGACCGCTTTCCCCTCATTTGCAGATTTTCAAGTTCGAATTGCCCATGGTGGCATCCGCCATCCACCGGATATCGGGGTTTGCATTATGTATCGGATTCTTGATGCTGGTTGTATGGATCGCCAGTGCAGTCTATAGCGCTGCGGCATTCGATGTCATGAGCCAGATACTTGGCAGTATTCCCGGTCAACTGGTTCTGTTTATATGGGCATTCCTGCTTATCTACCACACTATCAACGGTGTACGCCATCTGATCTGGGACACCGGCCGACTACTGGAAATCGAGCAAATTTCATCCAGTAGCAGGTTCGTCCTGGTGATCAGTATGATTCTTACAGTAGCTGCCTGGATTGCAGGCGGCGGTTATCCAGCAGGTGTCTTATGAACTATCGCTCCCCTCTTCGCCGGGCACGAGGTCTCGGATCATCAAAAACCGGTTTCCATCACTGGTGGATGCAACGTCTGACTGCCATCGTCCTGATTCCCCTGACTGTCTGGTTCGTGTTCGCCAGCATTTCGCTGGCGGGGCAGGATCGAGCGCACGTGCTGGCGTACCTGCAACTGCCTCACTACACTATCCTGCTCAGCCTGTTTCTCGTCATTGGGCTGTATCATGGCATGTTGGGACTGACGACTATTATTGAAGATTACATCGTACCTCGTTGGATGCAACTGACTGGGCGAATCGGGGCTGCCTTTGCAGCCCTGTTAATGGGCGTGACCGGAGTCTTCGCGCTCCTAAGACTGGTATTTGGAGGCTAAAATCGCAATGAGCCAAGCGTATGACATTATCAAGCACCAATATGACGTAGTGGTGCTGGGCGCCGGTGGAGCCGGTTTAAGAGCCACTTTCGGCATGGCTGAACAGGGCTTGCACACTGCCTGCGTCAGCAAAGTATTTCCGACCCGGAGCCATACTGTGGCTGCCCAGGGTGGTATCGCAGCATCGCTGGGAAATCTGGCAAATGACACCTGGCAGTGGCACATGTACGACACCGTAAAAGGCTCCGACTGGCTCGGTGATCAGGACGCCATTGAATACATGTGCCGGGAAGCACCACAGGCCGTCTACGAACTCGAACATGCAGGTCTGCCATTCTCTCGAACAGAAGATGGCCGCATTTACCAGCGTCCTTTCGGTGGTCATATGAGTGATTTTGGCAAAGAACCCGTACCGCGTGCCTGTGCGGCGGCTGACCGTACCGGCCATGCCATGCTCCATACCCTGTACCAGCAAGCATTGAAATACAAGGCAGAATTTTATGTCGAATTCTTTGCCCTCGATCTCGTTATGGACAATGACGGAACCTGTCGTGGCCTGTTAGCCCTGGATATGAACAATGGACGATTGCATTTCTTCCAGGCAAACATGGTCGTTCTCGCCATCCGCGGATATTGACGCATCTCGTTCTCATGCACTATGAGCA
>CAZNFE010000035.1:0-13614 GCA_964571945.1 uncultured Pseudomonadales bacterium | reverse complement strand
AATTATAATGATCGGCATTGGTGACCGTGACTACCCGGCATGCCAAAAAGTACGCAGCTCATCATCGCAGGATAATCAATTGTCAGCCAGTAGAGCCAGCTATTTTCGACTCGCTTCCGTGGGAGGGAATGCCCAGCATTCAGTTCTCGTATTCATCATCCTGATGAGTGCGTACCTGTGGTCGATGCCGTCTCACATCACCTTCGAGGATGCCGGGTTGTTTCAGATGGTCTGCCATTGCGGCGGACTGGCACATCCACCGGGCTACCCGCTGTTCACTTTGATTTGTCCCGGTTTTAGCAATGCGTCATTTCTTGATCCGGTCATCTCCGGTAACCTGATCAGTGCCCTGTTCGCTTCACTTGCCGGTGTAACAGTATTCAATCTGGTATCGCTGCTAATGAAGCAGGTTACCGCCGCTTATCTTGCGGCACTGTGTCTGGGCTTTTCAACTGCCTTCTGGTCGCAGGCGATTATCATTGAAGTGTATTCGCTGAATGTATTTTTGTTTTGTCTGCTGACAATTCTGCTGTACTGTTATACGGAGTCGCTGCAGATTCGAGTTTTTTCTGCATTTGTATTGGTCTTTGGATTAGCGCTATCCAATCACTGGCCGCTGATTGTGCTCTCTACACCAGCCTTTATTATGCTGTTAGCTCCAGCTTACAAGGAGCTGTTTAGCGCTTTGAAAATGACCAGAAACTGGTTAGTTTGGGCTGCTCTGTTCATCGCAGGACTACTTCCCTATGTGAGCATTCTGCTAAAACCGGATCCATTTATCAGTCTGTATGGTGCAGTCAATGACGTAAGGGGATTAATTACCTATATTTCACGCTCGGTTTATGCTGATGGAACGGCCACAGCTGACTGGCAAGATAAAGTTCAGTACATGAGTTGGCTCTGTACTGAGATTGCAGGACAGTTTGGCTGGCTGGCTGATGTGTTGATAGCTGTTGGTGTTGTACATGCCAGAAAGTACCTGTCCAATTCACTAAATCTGGGGCTATGGCTGGCTTTCATCGGCAATTCGTTTTTCCTCATGTTGTTGGTCAATTTCGATTTTTCGTACAAGTATCAAGCGGTTTTCAGACCCTATCCGTTGGTTAGTTACACTGTGATGTCAATCTGGTTGGCATTTGGATTCAAATGGTCCATAGAATATCTGTCAGCATTTTCGTCCAGGTTAAAAACAGCAGGGGCACAATTGGCATTGGGTCTGTTGGTTCTATTTTCAGTTATGGGTCAGAGCTTTCCGCGCGATTATCGTCATGACGATCGAGTGGCCGAAAATTACGCCAAACTGATACTGAGTATGGTTAAACCGAATTCTAATGTATTTGTTGATGGCGATAACGAGATTGGCCCGGTGGGATTTTTGCATCATGTCAGGGGAATGCGCCCCGATATCAGTTTGTATGCTGTCAGTAATGTTGTGTTTAATAACCGACTCGCTTCTCCTCTGGTCAGCAGATCAGCGCAAAAGCAACGATTACTTGACTTTCTGGATGAAACCGATGCGAACAGCTATTTTCTATCTCCGTCAATAGGCAGGAGAGGTGTGGATTATGGATTGTTTATTGAGTACGAGGCAGGTGAAAATAACGTACAGCCATCACAGCAAGCGTTCGATGGGAAGATAGATCAGTTTCTGGATGACATCTTGTCTCTTTATGAGCAGCAGCGACTTCAGGATCCGCACACCTTAATCTTCGTGCATCATCTTCTGATGCGGTTCAGCCATCAATATATCGAGTACGCCTTCGAGCATGATCGTTCCACACCATTGGATGTTGAATTTCTGAATCGATTGAAACGATTGCAGAATACCTTCCCGGGCATGTTGGTAACATTGGACTATGTGTTCCATCACGATGCTACCCAGGTACCCAAATCGTTGTTGTTAGAAATGGTGGCAGCAGCAGATGCGACTATTCCGATTGAAACATCCGTCAATAATCAGGCTGTTTTCTATGAGCTGGCGGCACATGTTGTACTGCTGGAGTCAGATCAGTATCCTCCAGATCGAGTGGCAGCACAGCATTACTTCAGAAAATCCCTGGATCTTAATCCCTCAGTGAACAATGCAAGTTTGTGCCAGCTGGTTCGAATTGATGGCATACTTGGTCAGACTGAAAAGCTGCAGGAACTGAAGTCAGACTACCCTGGAGCATTTGAAAACTGTACAAAGCCAACGGCTGCTGAATCCTTATGATAACTATTGTGGTACCTACTTTTCGTGAAGCAGAAAACATTGAAAATCTGGTTGTGGCCGTCAATCAGGTCATGGTGGAATCGGATCTTGCGTATGAGTTACTAATTGTCGATGACAATTCAGAAGATGGTACAGGTGTGGTAGTTGCTCACCTTGGTTCTGATTACCCGGTGCGCCTCATCGAACGTAAGGACAAGCAGCGGGACCTTTCGGCTTCTGTTCTGGATGGAATCAGCGAAGCGGTAAACGAGATGATTGTTGTTATGGATGCAGACCTGTCTCACCCACCAGCTGCCATCCCGAAGATGGCAGAATTATTGAAGAATGGTGATGCGGATTTCGTGATAGGCTCGAGATACATATCCGGAGGCAGTTTCGATAGACAATGGGATTTCTGGCGATTGCTGAATTCCCGGCTGGCGACTTTGATGGTGAAACCGCTTCTAAAATGCAGTGATCCCATGTCGGGATATTTTGCGTTCTACAAGAAGAATATGGTCCGGAGAAGTGCTCTCAAACCGATTGGTTACAAGATCGGTTTAGAATTGATGGTACGCGGCAATTATCAGAAGATCGCGGAGGTTCCGATCAGATTTGTCGACCGAGCCAAAGGCCAAAGCAAGATGAACTGGCGTCAACAGCTCAACTATCTATTGCATTTACGGCGGCTGTATCTATATCGGTTTCCCGGGCCAGTCGAGTTTCTGCACTTCCTGACTGTGGGTGCCAGCGGTTTCCTTATTGATGTCAGCAGTTATCTGTTGTTGCAATTATTCGGCGTTGAACATCTCCTCGCCAGGGCAATTTCCTTCTGGCCAGCGGTGACATCCAACTGGTTTTTGAACCGGACAGCTACTTTCAGTGAACGGGCACGCCGACCGAAATTCAGACAATGGATAGAATTTTCCAGCAGCAGCCTGGTTGGCTTTTCTGTCAACTGGGGCAGCTATTATCTGTTGACCAGCTATGTAGAATTTTTCTCCCAATATAAATTGCTGGCATTGCTGGTTGGTGTCGGGATTGGTGCGATGTTCAATTTTATCGCTGCCAGCCTGTTCGTCTACAGTGAGAAAAGAGCTGACTAAAGAAGGCTCAATCAACTAATCTCCCGGACAAATTTCCGCGTTACGATTGATTCAATACTGGTACCATCCAGAACAGATTTCACGTAATATTCATCGCTCTCTGAAATATCAGTTTCCCGACTGGTACAAATCTGATCAGCAATAATGAGGTAGACACGCATGACCAATCGAATCGCTATAGGCAAATTAGACATAGCGCATGTATTACATGATCTGGTAGTCAACGAGATTATACCGGGTACCGGAGTAGATCCGGCGGATTTGTGGTCAGGCCTGGAAGCGATTCTGGAGGATATGATGCCTCTCAATAAAGCACTGCTTGAGAAGCGTGATGACCTGCAGCAACAGATTGACCAGTGGCATAGAGAACAGCAGGGTCATGAGATTGACCCGGTTGAGTATCGGCAATTTCTTGTAAATATCGGCTACCTGGTTCCCGAAGGTGGTGATTTTGAAGTTACTACAGCGAATGTGGATACAGAAATCTCAGAAGTAGCTGGCCCACAGCTGGTAGTTCCTATCATGAATGCTCGTTTTGCGTTGAATGCCGCGAATGCTCGCTGGGGAAGTCTCTATGACGCACTGTATGGTACGGATGTGATTCCTGAATCCGATGGCGCCGAAAAAGGTAGCGATTATAATCCTGGCAGAGGTGCAGAGGTTATACGGTATGCACGGAAATTTCTGGATGCAAACATGCCTCTTGCCAATGCAACTTACGCCGATGTTGTTCAGTACTCGGTAGTGGATGGCAAACTCAGCGCCCGGTTAAATACTGGTGTTACCACCGGACTCGCTGAGGAAGAACAGTTTGCCGGGTACACAGGTACCAGGGAAGATCCATCGGCACTGCTGTTGAAACGGCATGGTCTGCATCTGGAAATTGCGATAGATCGAGGTGATCGCATTGGCAGGGATGATCCAGCGGGTATGAAAGATGTCTACATGGAATCTGCGCTAACGACGATACAGGATTGTGAGGATTCTGTAGCCGCCGTAGATGCCGAGGATAAATCAGTGGTGTATCGAAACTGGCTGGGATTGATGCGTGGGGATCTAAGTGAAGAATTTGAGAAAGCGGGTCAGCTGGTGAAGCGAACCCTGAACCCTGATCGAGTTTATTGTGATCAGCACGGAATAGAATTCACACTTCCAGGAAGAAGCCTGTTACTCATTCGAAATGTCGGGTTGTTGATGACCACTGATGCAGTTTTGTTGAATGGAGATGAGATCCCTGAGGGAATTCTGGATGGTTTGATCACCAGCCTGGTTGCTATGCATGACCTAGAACAGACCGGTCCACTGCGCAACAGCAGGACGGGCAGTGTGTATATAGTGAAACCCAAAATGCACGGTCCAGATGAAGTTGCCTTCACAGTCGAACTGTTCACTCGAATCGAACAGGTGTTAGGTCTGGAAAGAAACACGCTCAAGATTGGTATCATGGATGAGGAACGACGCACGACACTCAATCTGAAACAGTGCATCAGAGCAGCCTGTGAAAGGGTAATATTCATTAATACGGGATTCCTGGATCGCACCGGCGATGAGATCCACACTAGCATGGAAGCGGGTCCCATGGTGCGGAAGACGCTCATGAAACAGGAACCCTGGATAAAAGCATACGAGGATTGGAACGTCGATATAGGCCTCGAGTCTGGTCTGCAAGGCAAAGCACAGATAGGCAAAGGGATGTGGGCAATGCCGGATGAAATGGCGGCAATGATGGCAGCTAAAATTGAACATCCGGAAGCAGGAGCGAATACGGCATGGGTACCTTCTCCAACCGCGGCAACCTTGCATGCGATACACTATCATCAGGTAAGTGTACGACATCAGCAGGCACTGCTTGCTAATCGAATCAGGGCGAGTCAGGCGGATCTGTTGACCATTCCACTACTTCGCGGCGACAATCTGAGCACTGATGATGTGCAGAATGAATTGGATAACAATGCCCAGGGCATATTGGGTTATGTCGTCAGATGGATAGATCAGGGAGTAGGATGCTCAAAAGTTCCTGATATCAACGATATTGGCTTGATGGAAGATCGGGCGACCCTGCGTATTTCCAGTCAGCATATAGCGAACTGGTTGCGACATGGCATCTGTTCTGAGGAGCAGGTTATGGCCACATTGGAACGGATGGCTACAGTTGTGGATCGACAAAATGAGAAAGATACCGCCTACAGGAATATGTCACCGGATTATGATGACAGCATCGCATTTCAGGCGGCAACTGATTTGATCTTCCTGGGACGTGATCAACCAAATGGCTATACTGAACCGGTGCTACATGCGCGCAGAAGAGAAGCAAAACTGGCACAGTCTCTGGGAGGCTGATCTGGAACAGACTAACCTTGCAGCAAACGCGATTGCCCACGTTAAGGTTGCGTTGTCCTCGTGGTCCAACACTCAGTCAACCTCCGGGGATAATCGCCGAAAATCTATTGAACTGTGATATTGTGGTCGAATGGATACCGAACCAGCCGGGAAATCACCAGGCATTCTGATTGTCGAAGATGAAGCGATCGTCGCACGGGAAATCCAATCTCGTCTTCGTCATATGGGCCACAAGGTGGTTGGTGTAGCGTATTCGCCAAGGCAGGCGATCGAGATGGCCGCATCAACTAATCCCGGATTACTCCTCGCTGATATTAATCTTGGCCATTCGGTGGACGGTATCGATGTGGCACGTGAAATTACTGGAAGACATGATATTCCGGTGATATTTCTTACCGCCTATTCTGATGAAGAAACAGTCAGAAGAGCAAAAACGCTGGCTTCACCTTACGGCTATATCCTCAAGCCGGTGGAAAATCGGGAATTACAGATCACTATCGAAATGGCGATCTATAAGTTTAATGCGGAACGGGAATTACGAGAAACAAAGCAGCTGTTAACAACAGCACTTGAGTGCATCGGAGATGCGCTGGTGTTCATTGGACCTGATGGCAAGATAACCAACTTGAATGACAAAGCAGAAAGTCTGTTTGGATGGAGTAAAGCAGAGGCAAAGAATGTTAAGTGGGACAAGTTTTTTCAATTGGACAGTAAACAGACTCAGGAGACCACGCGGGAATTTATCGAGAAGGCAATTCAAACTGAAGCAGTAACGCGCTTATCACCGTTTCTGGCATTCAAGCGCCGTGGTGTGCAAACACTGGTGGATGGAATTGCGGGACCCATAACGTCAAAAGGGAAGATGTCTGGAGCGGTCCTCATATTGCGCGAATTGGCAGAGCTGCTCGATCCGGTAGAGAGCATGCCTGAACCTGCAGAATTGGCAGACAGAGGGTTGTCACCCACAGACTACTCTTTTGTCTTATTGCTCATAAGTCCTGACAATATTGGACAGGTTAATGAAGAACTGGGCAGAGCCAGGGGTGATGAAGTAATCAAGGAGATCACTTTACAGCTCAATAAGTCACTTCGATCCACGGACCTCGCGAGCCTTTATGCAGGTGCGATTTTTTCGGCTAACCTACCTTATACTTCACTCGAAGAGGGGCGAAAAATAGCGGAGACAATTCTGCACAATCTCGCGGAGCGAACCTTTTTAGGCGGAAGGATTTCTTTGAAGTTCAGTATTGGTCTTGCCCATTGTGATCCTCAGGATTTGCAGAATTCACCCCTGGAGCTTTTCAGAAGAGCAAATTGGGCACTCAATGTAGCGAAGGAATCGGGTGGTCAAAAAGTGATTACCTGGCGCCCTGATGCGGAAATCGAACTGGTAGGGAACCTTGATCGTCAAAGCGGTCGTTTTTCAGCAAATGTAGGCAGCGATTATCGAAACATGTTGCTGTTATGGAACACCATGAATCTTGTTGGCAAGACTGACGATATGGATGAGTGGCGCGGTAAATTACTGGATCACTTCAGTAAATCCTTTCAACTGGATCAAGTGGCGATCTTCAATTGGAAGAATCAGAACCTTGTACTTCAGAGCGGATTTACTGTGGATCAGAAGAATTCCGAAAACAGTATTCAGGAGAAACTGCCTGTCGATCATAGGAGAATACTAGAAGAACTATTCATATTGGGGGCAGAAGCGGATGTGAGGGTCGTAAAAGGGCAAACATCCACAGCTTATATCGTCCCTGTGAGCAGGGGCGGTAACCAGAGTCTGCTCTATCTGGTTGCCGCGCATCTGTATGAACTGAGAGATAAGGATTTGACCTTCATCAAGACGCTTGCAGATTATTTTGCAGTATCGATGGCTGGCAACGTGGGGCCATCCGCAATTGCAGGTGATCCGGATCCGGCAAATGCTGAAGAGGAACATCTGATATACCAATCGATTCAGATGGAAAGCCTCATGGAACACATCCGGCTGGTAGCGCCAACTGATGCAACCGTATTAATTTCAGGTGAGTCCGGTACCGGCAAAGAGTTATTGGCGAAAACCATTCACCGACAAAGCCTTCGCAGGGATCAACCATTGATAATTGTCGATTGCGGTGCGATGGTTGACACACTGATTGAGAGCGAGCTTTTTGGTCATGTGAAAGGAGCCTTTACGGGTGCTCACAGTGCTTCACCAGGACGCCTGAAAGAAGCACATGGAGGCACCATATTTCTGGATGAAATCGGTGAGTTGCCACTGGATACACAAGTGAAACTACTTCGTTTCGTACAGGACAGAGAATTACTCGCAGTTGGCAGCAGTCAATATGAAACCGTAGATACCAGAGTTATCGCAGCAACAAACAAGGACCTGAAATTGCTCGTCAAGCAGGGTAAATTCAGAGAGGATTTATACTATCGACTAAATGTTTTCGCGATCAATAGCCCACCTTTAAGAGAACGCAGAGAAGATATTCTGCTGCTCGCAAGAAGCTTTCTGAAGCGATATGCGAAACAGTATCGGAAAGAGATTGCCGGCTTTTCACCGGATGCTGAAATTGCGCTGCAAGAGCATTCCTGGCCAGGGAATATCAGAGAACTTATCAATATGATGATTCGAAGTATTATTCTCTGTCAGGACAATCAGATCAGTACCATCCATCTGGGAATTTTCCCGGGTTTGGCGAAGGAAATTCCGGACCATACATCGACTCCGGTGGTAAAGGAACTCATCAAATCACGATTTGCTGAGCAGTCGCTGAATTCTGTAGAAAACAATCTATCTGTCGCAATCGCTGAGTTAATACATGGGTGTGTCGATGCTGATGATCTGGTACCCATTGGCCGTTGGCTTGAAGATGATCTGATCCTTGCCAGCCTTGCGGCCAATAACGAGGTTGCATACCGTGCCGCTGAAGCGTTAGACATCCCTGAAAGTACGATTAGAAGGAAAATTGCAAAAATCAGAAAAACAAATCCACACGGAGACCCATACAGATCGGAGCGCTGGAATCGTATTCAACCCTTGTTGCGCCAGATTATCCCCATAGCAAGAAACAAAGGGATTCCTGCAATCGATCTGGCGAATCAGATTCTTGTTACCCAGATCCGTTCGATCAGCGGCAGTATGGTGCAGGGAGCACTGTTGGCCGGTGTCTCAAAGCCTACTTATCGACGTATGCTCAAGGAAATATCCTGAGATTCGCTGCTGCCTGATTCTGGTGCGATGGGGCGTCGGAATTAGAACCGCGCTATTCAGAGCTCGATCAGATGATCGCCATATCTTTTTGTAATGGAAATATATGGCGAGTCTTAACAGAAATATTCGGCGAATATTCTTCGCCAAAAAATCTATTATTTCTGCCTCTTCTGTGATAACTTAAGATAAAACAATGGCTTATTAACTAAAGTTAATGCTGGCATATAATTTGCTACCATAAGACTGAAATAAGTTTGCTTATTGTAAGTTCACATATAAGTAACCATTGGTCGTAATGTCGAATCTAACTAAAAAGGTAATGGAGAGTACCATGCTAAATGTTCTCATCAAGCGATCATATCTGACCGGCACAGCGATTGTTGCCGGATTGATCTGGATGATTTCAGCGCCCCTGACATTGGCTGAACCGACGGATATCTCTGTGGCGACGTATCTGTGGGATAGTTCTCACCACACTCGTAACTTCCCGATGCAGGTTGATAAATCTGCGCTGTCTGAGAAGAAAAAAATAACAAGCGAAGAATCATCGGATGCGGGAGATTCGGATTCCAGGGTTCCGACACTTATATGGGACCCGAATTATGAGCAACAACATCCTGCCGGGGTGGCTACTTTTCTCTGGGACAACGACATATTGAAAAGCCCGGATGAACTTGGTCGCTTACCCTCCATCGCTACCTACCTGTGGGATAACGGGGCATTGAAACGTCCTGAAGAAATGAGCCGTTTGCCTGCTGTTGCCACTTACCTGTGGGACGACGGGGTATTGAAACGTCCTGAAGAAATGAGCCGCTTACCCGCTGTTGCCACCTACCTGTGGGACGACGGGGTATTGAAACGCCCTGAAGAAATGAGCCTTTTGCCAACTGTTGCCACCTATCTGTGGGACAAAGGGGAATCGAAAAGCCCTGAAGAGTTTGGTGATTTACCCCTGCTTGCTACGTACCTGTGGGGAGATTACAGCACCCGATCAGAAGATTCCTGGGTTGGGGCACAGCCAGGGCGTACAGCGGTTTCCTGGCAGGTTCCACGGTTTACCCCGGGAAAGAATTTGCTCAATGGCTTACCCGTAAGCACCCACCATGCCGAGGCCGTAGATCATGGCATAACCGAACCTGACTCCAATCGCCAGGAAGTGCCGAAAAATGAAGTAGCACGGCAACAGTATATCGTGATGGGGCAGGACGTATCCGAGGTACGAAAGCTGGTTACAAATGTAGGTGGAAAAGTCAGTCACTCGCTGGGAATTATCCATTCGGTCGGTGCCTATCTGACCGAGGAGCAAAGCAAGCACCTGGCCAGTAACTCGCGGATTAAGCAAGTCATGCTTAATCCGGGGCTGCAGACAGCAAAGATGAAGTACGCAGCGAAAGGCGCCGGTGAACTGGTTTATGAGAGTAATTCTGTGAACTGGCAAATATCCAATCTGGGTAAGAAAGGCCTGTCCGTTGAGAGTATCAGTCTGGCCTGGCCCGATGCTAATGGGGAATTGCTGGCGGTTGACTTGGATGATGGAGAAGTTTACGAACAGGCAGAAGGAAGCGGCGAGGCAGGGAACGTAAGTGTCGCATCGCTGGACAATATAGATAGCAACGTCGTAATCAACAAAAAATCGACGATCGATCTCAGGCTTACTTTCCAGAATGCTGTTGCGGCCCTGGATAACGACTATGTAATCAAGGTCAATTTTGCTGAGGGCATCTCTATCGAATACGGTTTCCATACGTCAATGGATATGCAGGGCAAGAAGCGGGATACCTTCTTTCCAGAACTGATTGATGCAGATCAATTGCAGTTGGAAGGGATAACCGGTGCTGGTGTGGGAGTGGCAATTATTGATACCGGTGCATGGAATCATAAATCCATCGAGAAGGGCGCGAACATCGAGGAGCGAGTAGTTGCCTATTATGATGCCATACAGAATTTTACGTCGGTGCCGATGACTGATGAGAACGGCCATGGTACTCACATCGCCAGTGTCATTGCCAGCAGCACGAAAACGGTTGACTTGAACGGGATCAAGACCGGCAGCTATCACGGTATAGCACCGGATGCCAATTTGATTGTGGTAAAAGCGTTCGATGAGAATGGACAGGGCAGCTACCTGGATGTCATTCGTGCCATCGCCTATGTTGTGGCGCACAAGAATGTTTATAACATTCGTGTAATCAACTTGTCTTTCAGCGCTCCGCCTCAATCACACTATTGGCAGGACCCGCTCAATCAGGCAGTTATGGCTGCCTGGCAGGAAGGCATTGTAGTAGTTGCGTCTGCGGGCAATGAAGGACCCGATCCCATGACGGTTGGTGTGCCTGGCAATGTGCCTTATGTGGTGACGGTTGGAGCCATGTCGGATAGTTATACTCCCGATGATCCTGCCGATGACTTTTTAGCCTCATTCAGTTCTGCCGGACCTACCGTAGAAGGATTTGTGAAACCGGAAGTCACTGCACCAGGCGGGCACATCATGGGTGTGATGCCTCGAAAATCCACCATCGCGCAGGAACATCCGGAGTTTTACGATGGTTTCAGCTATTTCCTCATGTCCGGCACATCCCAGGCAGCGGCGGTCACCACAGGAGTAGTGGCGCTGATGCTGCAGAAGGATCCGGAATTGTCTCCTGATGATGTCAAGTGTCGTCTGATGGCCTCAGCACAAGCGGCAGTGGGGGAAGATGGTGAACTGGCTTACAGCGTATTCCAGCAAGGATCAGGCTTAATCAATGCGTATGCTGCGGCGTACAGCGATGCTACCGGGTGTGTCAACCAGGGCCTTGATGTCGCCAAAGATCTGGCTGGTGTCGCACATTTTGGTGGCCCGGCGAACCGGGACGAAAATGGAGACTACTATGTGTCTTCCACTGACGGATACCTCTGGAATGTGGGTACATTAGATAAGACGGGTTACCTGTGGAACGTTGGTTACCTGTGGAATGTGGGTTATCTCTGGAATGTCGGTTATCTGTGGAATGTGAGTGAACTGGAACAGAATGGCTATCTCTGGAACGTGAGTGATTTAGAGAGTAACGGCTATCTCTGGAATGTCGCAGAGCTACAGCAAAAAGGCTATCTCTGGAACGTTGGAGACGCGCAGAACTCGGGCTATCTCTGGAATGTGAATCAAACCGACAATTCCGGATATCTGTGGAATGTATCGGGTGCAGACAACTCGGGTTATCTGTGGAATGTATCGGCAGCAGACAATGCGGGTTACCTCTGGAATGTAAATAATCCGGAGAGTGCCGGATACCTCTGGAATGTGGGCCATCCGGAAAATTCGGGTTACCTCTGGAATGTCGGTTATCTGTGGAATGTCAACGGTACGGAAAATACCGGTTACCTCTGGAACGTAACCAACCCGGAAAACACGGGCTATCTGTGGAATGTCAGCGATACCCAGAACGCCGGTTACCTCTGGAATGTGTCGGATGCACAGAACGCAGGCTATCTCTGGAATGTTTCAGATGCTGAAAACGCTGGTTATTTGTGGAACGTGAATGATGCTGTGAATGCGGGCTATCTGTGGAATGTAAATGATATGCAAAATAGCGGCTATCTCTGGAACGTCAGTGAAATGAGTGTCAATCGCTGGGTAAATCAGGAGTAAGCGGATGTACTGGTTCGGGACCTCGTTTACCGAGGTTCAGAACCAGCATTAGCAGCAGGATTCACAATTCCTGCAACGAGGATAAAATAGGGTGCCGAATCTTGATCAAATGCTAGGCTATTACTGGTCTCGAGAGAATCCGATTCCCTCTCGCAACGGCAATAATTGGCGCATGGCTCGCCGTTTTTTGTCGTCAGTAATAAATGGCGAATTTGGTACGCCCACTCAGATTGCCATCACGCTGTTATTATTGCTGGTAACAGGTTTCTTTGCCGTACACAGTTTTGCAGCCAGTTTTTACGACCAGAAAAATTTGATCTTTGATCGATTGGGTACCGAAGAAGGATTGTCTCAGGCAACTGTTAATGCAATTGTTCAGGACAAGTACGGATCCATCTGGATGGGTACGCAGGAAGGATTAAATCGCTTCGATGGCTATAGCTTTGAAACCTACTTCTCTGAATCTAGTGATTCAAAGGATTTGTCGAACAATTGGATATCAGATCTTCTAGCAGATCGGCAGGGAAACCTCTGGATCGCAACCAGTGGCGGGCTGGATAAATTTAACTTCGAATCGCAGACATTCACGCGATACTGGCCGGAATCGACCGAAGTGGCACCAAAGCTTCCCAGAGTATACGTGCTCTATGAGGATTCAGGTGGCCAGTTATGGATGGGTACTGCAGTCGGTCTCTCCAGATATCTGGGACAGGGGAGCTTTGAAAATTTCGTACACGATCCACTGGATGATCGTACCATTGGACCGGGTGCTGTCAGAGCAATATATGAAGATAGCCGGGGAAACCTCTGGGTCGGGACAGAAAATAATGGCTTGAATATGTTCGATAAGAACGAAGGTGTATTCGAACATTTTGAATCAGAAACCGGGCACCAGGATCCATTTTCCGGCGATCAGATTCGCGCCATCATTGAAGCCGAGGAAGGTACTCTCTGGATTGGCACATCCAACAACGGAATAGCTGTCGTAGATATCGATTCCCGTCAAATAAGCTATCTGCACGACGACGCTTACCCAGACAGTTTGAACTCAGAGCTAATCAGAGATTTTCTGCGGGATCAATACGGCAATTTATGGATTGCGGCTGACGATGGACTCTACCTGAGGGTGCCCTCACAGCAGGGCTTT
>CAZNFE010000034.1:0-13765 GCA_964571945.1 uncultured Pseudomonadales bacterium | reverse complement strand
CAAGAGCCGCCCCACCACTTCGGGGTTTCAGCAGATGTTTGTATGGCGACTGCTGCTGATCGTGCTTTTCTGGTGTAAAACGGGTTCCTTCGAGAAAATTCAAAATGCTAACCGGAGTGGTTTTAAACACTTCGCACGCAGTTCGCGTAGTCTCGAGATCTTTACCCTGTAAATCTGGTTGCTTCAGGATCTGATCCCGCGTGTATCTCTTCATGAACGGGAAATCCAGCGCCCACCACGCGATGCCAATTACAGGCACCCAAATCAGTACCTGCTTCAGAAAGAATTTGAGCATCGGTATTCGCTGCAGACATATTCGCTGCAACAGCAGGATGTCAGCCCAGGTCTGGTGATTGCAGGTAACCAGATACCATTGATCTTGATGCAGGTCTTCGAACCCCTCAACATCCAGTTCCAGTTGTTGGGTTAAATCAATGGCAAAGTTATTAACGATGATCCATCCATCTGCGATGCGGGACATTATACGGGTCAGGAGCGGCCTGAATCCGCTGGGTAAAAGCCAACGGAGCAGTGCAATTAAATACAAAAAAAGACACCAGAAGAAGGTGTTCATGATGATCAGGGAGATGGCGATAATACCCTGCATAGAACCTGGTAGAAATCGAAGCATATCTCTATTAATGATCAGGTTGAATTGGGGACAGTTTACTTAATTATTGAAAACTAATTAAGTAAACTGTCCCCAAATTTCACTCAGTCAATTGAGATATAATGAAAAGCTCGCCAATTAAATGAGGCAATATCTGATTGAAGAATGCGACCAAAAATGACTTCTGGGAAATACCTCCACATGGTGCAGCAATCGGGATGCAGATGTTGGGCCAGGATGGACCACGCTGTTCTGTAAAAATAGTCTACGCGGATCACCTGGTCGGAGATCCTGACAAAGGGATTATTCACGGTGGTGTAATAACTGCACTGCTGGATAATGCATGCGGATGGGCCGTTCGCTGTCACGCTTCCTGGCATGAGGGGCAGAGTATGGCGACACTGGACCTGCGCATTGATTACATGCGCCCTGCAGAACCCCATATTGATCTGTTTGCCGAAGCCGAATGCTTCAAGATGACGAGAAATATTGCATTTGTACGCGCCTATGCTCATCAGGGAGACAAGGCTGATCCTGTTGCCACATCGACGGCCTCTTTTATGCTGGGAACACCGAACGAGCCAAGAAAATGAAGATTTTGCAAACTTTACGAGAGGAAGGTCGAGCCCAGGATATGCAGGCGCTGATTGACCATATCCCGTATGCGCATTATCTTGGAATTCAGGTAGATCGAAAGGGTAATGAACTTACCACTATTCTGCCATTTCAGGATTCCCTGATCGGTAATACCACGTTGCCAGCGTTGCATGGCGGGGCAATAGGTGCCTTCCTGGAGATTACCTCAGTAATTCAATTGTTGTTTGATACATCCTGCGAGCGGCTACCCAAGACAGTGGATATCGCGATTGATTTCCTTCGTTCAGGCAAACCTGTACCAACCTATGGTCGAGCGATTGTAACCCGGCAGGGGAGGCGCGTAGCAAACGTCCGTACGGAAATATGGCAAGAAGAAAAAGCCAGACCGGTTGCTGTTGCACATGGACACTACCTGCTAACACCCACTTGAGATCTGCCAGCGAGTTTTGATTTCTGTCAGGAAACCTCTGATCAGATCAGTGTTCCACAAACCAGTGCAATTACAGCCACACCGATCAGATTCAAGATGAATCCTTCCCTGGCCATGGTGAGGGTACTGAAGCGACCGGTGCTAAACATGATGGTGTTGGGTGCTGTCGCGACCGGGAGCATAAACGCACAACTTGCGCTCATGGCGGCTGGTACCATCAGCAGTGCCGGATCGATTCCAGCAGCCATACCTGCGGCGGCAAGAATAGGCATCATGAGGGTTGTGGTGGCTGTATTGCTGGTCATCTCCGTCATGAAGGTGAGGCATAGACAGATTATTGCCATCATCAAGATCACCGGCCAACCGGCAAGTGCTGATAATTGGTCGCCTATAGTTGCACTTAGACCGGATACGACAAACGCTTTCGCCAGCGCAATGCCTGCTCCGAACAGTATCAACATCCCCCAGGGTATCCCGGCGGCATCATCCCAATCCAGCAGTTTCTCCCCCTTGCCGTTAGGAATGATAAACATAATCACTACAGCGATCAGGGCAATGCTGGCATCATTCGCGCCCGGTATACTCAGGAATTCACTCCAGCCACCGTACGGCTGTTTTCGGGTGACCCACGCCAACGCTGTCAGACTGAAAATTATGAATACACGTTTCTCGTCAATTGCCCATTTACCAATCGTCGGCAAATCCACGATTCCCCTGTGTTGCAGATTCCGGGTCAGCCATAAGCCCATCAAAGGCAAAAAGATAAGGACCACAGGAACCCCCCAACCCATCCATTGCAGAAAACTGACTTCCTCACCGGTGTTAATCATGTAAACTTCGCGAAAAATCAGGTTCGGCGGAGTACCTATTGGGGTGGCAATACCACCCAGGCTTGCAGCATATGCCGTGCCGAGAAGTAAGGGGATCGCCAGGTGTTGATCATCAGATTTTTCCAGGACTGCAAGAGCGACCGGTAATAGCATTAATGTGGTCGCTGTATTTGATATCCACATACTTAACAGAGCAGAAGCTGTCATAAATCCAAATACCAGCCTGCGGCTACTGGTTCCGCCAAACAGTTGTACCATCGTCAGGGCGATTCTCAGGTGTGCTCCGCTGCGTGACATAGCGGTAGATAGAATGAATCCACCGAGTAAAAGCAGGATGAGGGGACTGCCGTATGATTCTCCTACCTGTGATGGTGTCAGCACGCCGACTACAGGCAGCACTGCTAGTGGAATCAGGGAAGTCGCAGGAATTGGTATCGGTTCGAAAATCCACCAGCCAGCACATAGCAAAGTGATTGCAGCAGTCCAACATACCGGATTATCCCAACCGGATTGATGGAGTATGATAAAACACAAACAAGCAAGTATGGGGACCAGAAAGAGAGCAAGGGGAGACTGGTATCTCCGTTGGGTTTCATCAGACATAGATTGAAAATCACAGATTGATACGAAGGAAACGATTATACACATCAATCCGTATGAGATTATCCGGTTATCCGGGTGATATTGGATATAATCCCGCATAAATCTGGAGATTCAGCCATGCAAGATACGATGTACTGGCACGACTATGAAACCACCGGTACGGATTTTGCTCGTGATCGTCCTGTACAATTTGCCGGGATAAGGACTGACTTCGAACTCAATATTCTTTACGAATCTCCGGTGCTGTACTGCAAGTTGAGCGATGACATTCTGCCTGTACCAGAAGCCGCACTCCTCACAGGTATCGGACCGAGTGATCTCGCTGAGAAAGGTCTTACCGAAGACCGGTTTATCCGCTCGATACTGTCGGAATTTTCACAGCCGGGGACCTGCGTGGTTGGTTATAATAGTCTGCGATTTGATGACGAGTTTACGCGTCATGCCCTGTATAGAAATCTGAGGGATCCTTATGCGCGGGAGTGGCAGAATGGTAACTCCCGCTGGGATGTTATTGATCTGGTAAGAATGTGCTATGCATTGCGTCCAGAAGGTATTGAGTGGCCGCTAAAGGAAAACGGTTTGCCTGGTTTCAGGCTGGAGGAATTGACCAGAGCCAATGGCATCAGCCATGAAGAAGCACATGATGCACTGTCAGATGTTCGGGCAACGATCGCTCTAAGCGCACTGGTTCGTGACAGGCAACCCAAACTGTATGACTTCCTGTTTCAATTGAGGAAGAAACAAAATGTGTTAAATCAGCTGTATCCTCTGGGTAAATCACCGGTGGTGCATGTTTCTTCAATGTATTCAGCTGCTCGTGGATGTCTTGCAGTCGTACTGCCGTTAGCAGCTCACCCGAAAAATGCCAACGGAATCATCGTCTACGATCTGGCAGTCGATCCAGCACCCTTGATCGAATTGTCTGCCGCTGATGTTCGGCAACGGGTTTTTACGCCAAAGGATCAACTGTCCGGACAGCAGCAGAGAATTCCTCTGAAAACTATACACATTAATCGCTGTCCTGCAGTAGCACCGCTCAATACGCTTACTGACGCCAATTGCGAAAGGCTGGAGATTGATCTTGAAAACTGCCTATCCAACATGCGTCGATTACAAGCTGTCAGTGGTGTGGTGGAAAAGATTCAGGATGCATTAATCGATGCAGAATCACCAACTGAAACCGACCCCGATTTACTGTTGTACCGGGGAGGATTCTTTTCGGCTGGCGATCGACAGTTGATGGATATGCTTGTATCCGATCCCCCGGCCACCTTAGCGATTCATAACCCTGAGTTTCAAGACTCTCGACTCAGTGAGATGTATCTCAGGTACAGAGCCAGAAATTATCCTGAATGCCTCAGCGATGAAGAACGAAAACACTGGCATGAATATCGACGTGCATTGTGGTCAGATGGCGAGAAGATTGATGTGTACATGCAACATCTGAATTCGCTGCAAGATTCGCAGGTTGGGCAAGACCAGCCCGAATTGTTGGAGGATTTGCGGCAGAGAGCCGCAAAGCTTCTGAAATCGATCAAATAATACATGGTGAATAGTCTGCCCCCACCGGGCAGGGCGAAATCGCTTATTCCGGATATCTCCTGCCTGATACACCTGAATCACGGCCTGCAAGCAGCTCACGGTATTGTTATACGGTTATGGGTCACAGGACCCGGTCGGTGAATTAAAAAACCCGGTGCAGACATCAAAAAGATACTGTACATCTTTGCTGCCGCACATTTCTCTGATTGAATGCATTGCGAACGTCGGCACGCCAATATCCAGCGTACGCACACCTATTTCGGCGGCAGTGAGAGGTCCGATCGTGCTTCCGCAAGCCATATCCGTTCTAGTAACGAATGATTGCCAGGGAACATGGTATTCCTCGCATAGTTGTTGAAAGTAAGCAGCTGTTTCGCTGTTCGAGGCATATCTCTGATTCGCATTAATCTTTATCACTGGTCCCTCATTTAATACAGGTCCATGGTTGGCGTCGTGTTTGTCGGAATAATTGGGGTGAATGCCATGGGCATTGTCCACCGATAGCAACATTGATCGAGACAGGCATCTGTGAAAATCGCTCCGGTCGGTCATTATGCGTTCCAGTGTAGCTTGCAGGAATGGACCCTGCGCACCTGCAGCGGAAGTGCTTCCAACTTCTTCGTGATCGCTGCATACCAGTAGACAGGAAGCAGTATCTGATGAGGCGATCAAACTACTCATACCGGTGAAGCAACTCAGCAGGTTATCAAGTCGAGCACTGCTGATGAATTCTTTTTTGATGCCGGTCAGGCAACCTGGGTTGGAATCGTAAAAACTCAGTTCATAACTCAGTATTTTTTCTACATCCTTTATTTCCGCTTTTGCCTGTTGCAGCAACAGCTTGCTAAAAGATAGTTTTTCATCCGTTTGCATCAGAATTGGCAGCAGGTGAAGTTGCGGATTAACGGGATGACTGGTATTTGCTTCGCGATCCAGATGAATAGCAAGGCTGGGAATTATCGCCACTGGTTCGGAAAAATTAACAAGTCCGTTACAAAGTGCCCCACTTGTATTGCGGTAGCTTATTCTTCCGGCCAGTGAAAGATCCCGGTCGAACCAGGGATTCATCAGTACACCGCCGTAGACTTCGACTCCCAATTGTAAATAGCCCTTTTTCAGAACGACAGGGTTTGGCTTCAATTTAAGGCAGGGACTGTCCGTATGAGCACCCAGCATTCGGAATCCGGTATTTGCAACGGCTTCGGAGCCGATTGAAAAGGCGATAATTGATGAACCGTTACGGGTAGTGTAATAACGATTACGAGGTTGCAGATTCCAGTTTTCAGATTCGCGCAGATAGGTAAAGCCTGCCTGTTCAAGGTGATTTGCCATTTGCCGGACAGCGTGAAACGGTGTTGGCGAACTGTCTAAAAATCTGAGTAGGCGATCATTCAATGGAACTGCGGTCATAATGGTTACTCTTGAATATAATTTTTTTGAGGGGTTTCTGACCAGTGCTGTGTCTGTCAGTTTGAAAAAAGAGCAAGTAGTGCCTTTCGTTTCGGTTCGGATAATCGCCTGTAAAATATGATTAGCCGTGTTTCGAATGTAGATAATTCCTCTTTGTATATATCGTAGTCCGATTTCGGGGAGGGTTCTTTGATCTGATTACTATACGGATTTTCGGTACTCGCCTGTGCAGCCGCGATGCTTTCTTCCAGACGAGTCACGATTTCTGCGTTAATGCTGCGATGATAACGCCGGGAAAGGGCGGTAATCTCCTCCTTCAGCGATCTGGGTAGTCTGACCATAAACTTGTCAATGACCTGATTTGATGAGTTTGGAGTAGGATTAGACATTTGAATACTCTTGACTTCACTAAATGCAGAGATGGGCCTTGGAATGTATAACGGAGTCGGGCAGATCGCAACTACTTTCCAGTCGGGCAGAGTGTCATGGAAACAGCGCTTTCATTAAAAAAAATCGTTTGTTATCAAAAACATAGCAAAATATCGTTTCTGAGTTCGGGTGCACACGATTGTTCACGGGATTGCTAATGGTAGTGTGCGGTTACTCGTCAGGTAAGGGGAAACAGGATATTCTCAGCTGGAAATGAGCCTTGAAGGTGTGTGTAATCAGTCCTGGTTAGCAATACTATCCCCGTGCAGGCCTATCCCACACCGGATAGTACGGATGCTTGGCAAACAAAAATAATAAGGCTATAGTGTGCGGCGAGCTGGTTCCCGGACCAGAATAAGCTGGTAGTCTACTCTATGAGCAGCCATTCAAAGCAATTAGACAAACGTAAAAACTGAACCAGGAAATGACTAGATTCAGCACCAACGGAATTGATTTAGCAGCAGGGATCTCCACCTTGCTGCTGTTGGGTGCTGCTCTGCTGCTAGGACTGCCGTTGTAGGCGGCCTGTTTAAATTCCTGCATCGATCCAGATTTACCTTTCGGAAATTCTGTATGCTGACTGTTAATCAGTGAGCCGAGAGGATTTCCATTCGATTAAATTGAACTGAATTGATAGAGTAAAAAATGAACACACAAGACTCCACAAAGAAACAATCTTCACGGGTATCGGCTGAATCCCGAAAAATGCCGTATCACAAATACCAGCCCTTTGAACCGATCAGGCTGACTGATCGCACCTGGCCGGATAGCGTAATCACAAAGGCACCTCAATGGTGCAGTGTTGATCTGCGTGATGGAAATCAGGCGTTGATTGAACCGATGACACCTGCCGAAAAGCTCAAGATGTATAACTTGTTGCTGGAATTGGGCTTCAAGGAAATTGAAGTTGGCTTTCCAGCAGCTTCGCAGACGGATTACGATTTTGTTCGGATGATCATTGAAGAAGATCTGATTCCGCCAGATGTCACCATCCAGGTACTCTGCCAGGCTCGAGAAGAACTTATCAAGAGAACGGTCGAGTCTTTGCAGGGAAGTCGCAGGGCAATTTTTCATCTGTACAATTCGACTTCAACCTTACAGCGCAGGGTTGTTTTCAAGATGGATCAGGCACAGGTAATCAATCTTGCCACCAGCGCAACGGCTTTGGTAAAGAAGTATACCGATACTCTCACCGACACAGATGTGGTTCTCCAATATTCGCCAGAGAGCTATACCGCAACCGAAATGGAATTTGCCGTGGAAATCTGTACTGCCGTTATGGACGTCTGGCAACCCGATGTAGAGCGTAAAATAATCATAAATCTCCCATCCACGGTGGAGATGGCTACGCCGAACATTTATGCGGATCAACTCGAGTGGTTTATGCGAGCATTACCAAATCGTGAATCAGCGATAATCAGTTTACATGCTCACAATGACAGAGGCACTGGTGTCGCCGCTTCGGAATTGGGATTGATGGCTGGCGCTGACCGGATCGAAGGTACTCTTTTCGGCAATGGGGAACGCACAGGTAATGCGGATATTATCACCCTGGCGATGAATATTTTTTCCCAGGGGGTGGATCCTTGCCTGTACCTTTCGGATATGCCAAGAATTGTATCCATCGCAGAAGAGTGCACCAAGATCCCGGTACATGTCAGACAGCCCTATGCGGGTGACCTGGTGTTTACAGCATTTTCCGGTTCACACCAGGATGCCATCAAGAAGGGCATGTCGCTGGTTGAGAAATCTGATGTGAAACAGTGGCAGGTACCCTATCTGCCTATTGATCCAACGGATGTTGGCGGATCCTATCGAGAAACCGTGCGAGTGAACAGCCAGTCCGGCAAAGGCGGGGTCGCTTTCATTCTTGAGGAGCACTATGGTATTTCGTTGCCTCGTCCTCTGTTGCTGGAGTTTAGCGCTGTAGTCCAGGCACTTTCAGAGCAGGATGGCGGCGAGTTAAAACCAGAGGTCATCTGGGATGCGTTTGTGAGCGGATATATTGAAGTACAAGGACCGTACCAGTTGGTCGATTATCAATTGCAGATGAAATCGGATGAGATTCAGGTTTGTGAAGCCAGCATCATGGTTGCAGATAACCATGTTGACGTTAAAGGTCATGGATCTGGACCCATCGATGCGTTTGTCGACGGGCTGGTTCTGGCATTGAATGAGCCCCTTAATGTAATTGATTATCAGGAGTACGCATTGGGTGAAGGTAAGGATGCGAAAGCGATTTGTATCCTGGCGATAACCGATGACACGCAAGAAGTTTTCTACGGTGTTGGCATCAGCCAGAACACCACCACCGCTGCGTTCAATTCCATCATCGCTGCCATCAATAGAAAATGGAAATAAACCGGCCAGCCTGATGGAGTAGAACTGCTCAATCAGGCTGGTTAACTTCAAGCATGGGTTTCTCGGGAGCTTGCGATACTTTAGCCGTTCGCACAACATTATCTTTTATCTGAATGATCTCAATTCGATAGCCATCAAGACAAAGGCAAATGTTTGATTCCGGTATCATTTGAAGATGTTCCATAATAACACCACTGAGAGTTTTTGGACCATCTGCAGGCAGCCTCCAGTTCAGTGTACGATTAATCTCTCTGATATGCGCCGTCCCGTCGATAAGATAAGAGTTGTCTTCCTGGGGATGAATATCAATGCTGGTAGTAGCAATGTCGGTAGTAAATTCCCCAACGATTTCTTCCAGGATATCTTCCAGGGTGACAATTCCCTGTATGTCTCCGTATTCATCCACCACCAACCCGATTCGTTGTTTGTTGTTCTGAAAATTCAGTAACTGGGTTTGCAGAGGCGTGTTCTCCGGTACGAAGTAAGGTTCCTGGGTTTCCTGAAGTAGATCTGCTTTTGTTTTTTGCTTCTGGATAAGGAATCGGGCTACGTTGCGCATGTGCAACATGCCGATACATTTATCGATATCCTCTCTAAAGACTGGCATTCGGGTGTGTTGTGCGGACCTGAGCTGGTTGATAATATCTATCATGTCATCCTCGATATCGATGCCTACGATTTCACTGCGAGGGACCATGATGTCATTTACGGTGACGTTCACCAGATCCAGAATTCCCAACAGCATACCCTGGGGGCGCTGTCCGATTTTTGACCCTTCGTGGACAACTGTTCTCAGTTCTTCGGTGCTCAGATGATCCTGGGAACCTTCGTTCGAATCCAGACCTGTCAAATTAAGCAATCCATTGCTGACACCATTGACAAGCCACACCGCGGGATAGAACAGCTTCAGCAGCATTTCCAGGATGTAGGCCGAAGGAAACGCAATTTTCTCCGGGTATGCTGCAGCAATTGTTTTTGGTGCTACTTCGGCAAAGATTAAAAAAATGATGGTGCAAGCAATCGGTGCAGCCGCTACGCCATTGTCACCAAACAGTTTTAGCGCTAACAATGTAGCCAGACTAGCCGCTGTAAAATTGACAAAGTTATTACCTATCAGGATAACACCCAACAATTGATCCGGCCTTGCCAATAGTTTTTTAGCTCGTTTCGCGCCACCATGATGCTTGTTTGCCAGGTGCTTCAAGCGGTAACGGTTTAGCGCCATCATCGCTGTTTCTGATCCGGAAAAATACGCAGAAAGAATGATCAGAACAACGATTGCACCTGAGAGGGTGCTTAGCGAAGTATCGTCCAAGTACGAGCTGGCCTCTTGTCACCTGTGGAATGGCTCTTTTAAGCGTATTGAAATCAAGAGTCAAGTACGCTGCCGTAAAATGCTCCGACTATTGAGTTGGGTCAATAAGTGTAAGTGGTTTTAGACGCGTTGCAGCAATATTTCCAATACCAGTTTGGAGCCGAAATAGCCAACGAATAGCAGCACGAAGCCGGTAAGCGTCCACTTGATAGCCGTAGCACCCCGCCACCCGAGCATATGCCGTCCCCAGAGCAGCACCACGAATACGATCCATGCTGCCAGGGTGATAACAGTGTGGTGCACCAGATGTTGCGCGAACATGTCATCCAGGAACAAAAACCCGCTGATGATTGATAATGTAAGGAATATCCATCCCAGCCAGACAAGTTCGAATAACAACACTTCCAGGGTTTGCAGCGATGGCAAAGCTCGCAGGATCGCTATGTTGCCGTGGTGTTTTAGTTGATGGTTAGCGTACAGCAATAACAAGGCTTGAAAAGCTGCGATCGTCAGAAAACTATAAGCGAGAATAGATGTGAGAATATGACTGAAGATAGATCCACCGAGATCCTCACTTAGAAAATTCGGGCTCGGGAAGAGAAGTGAACATACGATGCTGAGCGCTGCCATCGGGAAAAGGACGATGAAGAGATTATCCAGTGGTTTCTTCAGACTGCTCACGAGTACCGTAACAGCAATGGACCAGGTAATCAGGGATGCCATTGCAAAGATGCCGATATTGATCCCGATCGCTCTGATAATATCACTATAAACAGATAAACCGTGCAGACCGATTGCCAGCACACCGGTTCCGAGTATGCAGTTACGAATGATACGGTTCGGTTTCCGGAGGGTTAAAGCCTGAGTGATAGCGATGCCAATGTACAGCAGTATTGAAATTACGCCCGGTATTAATACATTCATACTTTGCAAGCCTCATCAGACTGTATCATTGTGACATATTTGAGGGTCCAATCTAAAGGGGATTCGGCCTGTCAAACGGCGAAAAACTAAAATCCCTGCTGGCATGCAATCGATTGTACTTGCGGTATAATGCCCCGCTTAACAAAAACCTGGCAGGAATCAGAATGTTTGACTCGCTGGCTGAACGGCTCGGTAAATCCCTCAGTGGTATCACAGGAAAAGCAAAACTAACGGATGAGAACATCCAGGCTACCTTGCGCGAAGTACGTATTGCATTGTTGGAAGCTGATGTTGCATTGTCCGTTGTTAAAGAATTCATTGAGCAGATTCGAATTCGAGCACTGGGCCAGCAGGTTACCAGAAGCCTGAGTCCGGGGCAGGAATTTCTAAAGATCGTCAATGATCAGCTCGTTTCCGTGATGGGTTTGGCGTCTGATTCATTGAATTTAGCCGTACAACCGCCTGCAGTCATACTGCTGGCGGGTTTACAAGGTGCTGGTAAAACCACTTCTGCAGCGAAACTGGCTCTCTGGCTGCAAAACAGGGAAAAAAAATCCGTCATGGTAGCTAGCACAGACGTATATCGTCCTGCGGCTATTGAGCAACTGGAAACCCTTGCCAAAGAAGTTGGCGCGGGATTCTTTCCAGCTTCCCCTGGTGATCAACCTCGTGACATAGCCGCTGATGCTCTGCGCGCTGCAAAAGAACAATTTGTTGATGTGTTAATCATTGATACGGCAGGTCGCCTGCATATCGATGATGCAATGATGATGGAGATCAAGGACCTGCATGATTGCCTGAACCCGGTCGAGACACTATTCATTGTTGACGCCATGACTGGTCAGGATGCTGCTAATACGGCAAAAGCATTCGATGATGTGTTACCACTGACAGGGGTAATACTCACCAAAGCGGATGGTGATGCCCGCGGTGGTGCAGCCCTTTCGGTAAGATCCATTACCGGAAAACCCATCAAATTCATGGCAGTGGGAGAAAAGGTCGATGCACTGGAAGCATTTCACCCGGATCGTGTAGCTTCACGGATTCTGGGTATGGGTGATGTGCTGTCGCTTATTGAGGAAGCCGAGCAGAAGATTGATCAGGATAAGGCGAACAAACTTGCCAGGAAGCTGAAACGAGGGAAAAAGTTCGACCTGAGTGATTTCAGGGATCAGATTCAACAGATGAATAAACTTGGTGGTGTGGCCGGTATGCTCGATAAAATGCCCGGTATGGGTCAAATTTCCCAGGTGGCCCACGAGCAAGTTGCTGATAAGACATTCGGCCAAATGGAAGCCATTATCAATTCCATGACGCCGGGTGAACGCCGTTATCCGGATAACATCAATGGTTCGCGCAAGCGCCGCATCGCAATGGGTTCAGGTACCCGGATTCAGGATATCAATCGCCTCTTAAAGCAGCATAAACAGATGCAGAAAATGATGAAAAAGATGCGTAAAAAGGGCGGTTTGACCAATATGATGAGAGGCCTGGGTGGCAGGATGCCGCCTGGTGGTATGCCCGGATTATAGTGGCGTCTGAGGATGGATATAGGGGTTTAATTATCCCTGACATTGCCGTACAATACGTGCCCTTTCGGACCACTGGTCCACAATCGAACAAATTACAGGAATACTAGATTAATGGTCACTATTCGGTTAGCGCGAGCGGGTAGCAAGAAGAGACCTTTTTACCACGTTCACGTGGCGGACAAGCGGGTCCAGCGAGATGGACGTTATATTGAACGGGTTGGATTTTATAACCCGTTGGCAACCGGCGGCGAGCAAAAACTGCGGCTGGACTCTGCAAGAATCGAATTCTGGCTAAAGCAGGGGGCTCAGGCCTCGGATCGTGTTGCCGCTCTGATTAAAGAATGGTCTAAATCCGGCACTACTGAGCCAGAAGAAGCGGTCGCGACTGCTGCAGCGCCAACTGAGCCGGTAGCAGCTGCGCAGTAGAATAAGTGAAGTGGAAGTGCAAGCCACCAGCTCCGGCACTTCTGAAGATATGGTCACCCTTGGGCGCATATCAGCTGCATACGGCATCAAGGGTTGGATCAGGGTTCATTCGTTCACAGATCCAATAGACAACATTTCTTCCTACCGATCCTGGTATGTAAAGCGAAAGGAGCGATGGGAAGAGACAGAGGTAATGAATTCTCGACGGCAGGGCAAAGGCATAGTTGCCTTGCTTGTGAACTGCGATACACGGGATGATGCAATAGCCTATATCGGTGCCGAGATTGCAGTGCCTGCGTCGTTACTTGCAAAACTTGCTGTGGGTGAATACTACTGGAACCAGATGCAGGGTCTGGTCGTGTTGAATACGAAAAATCAGAGATTTGGGGTGGTTCACCATCTTCTGGAAACGGGTGCCAATGATGTCATCGTGGTTCAAGCGGATGATTCAAGCATCGATTCGAGAGAGCGGCTGGTGCCTTATCTTGCAGACAAGGTAGTCAAGTCGATTAACCTGGATGCAGGTGAAATTATCATTGATTGGGACGCTGGCTGGTAGACAACATGTGGGTGGGAGTCGTATCGATTTTCCCGGAGATGTTTCAGGCGGTTTCTCAATACGGGATCACAAGAAGAGCGATTGAAGCAGGTCTATTGACCCTGGAATGTTTCAATCCAAGAGATTTTACCGAGGATCGACATCACATTGTTGATGACCGTCCTTATGGCGGCGGGCCAGGGCGTTTTATGAAAACG
>CAZNFE010000033.1:0-13903 GCA_964571945.1 uncultured Pseudomonadales bacterium | reverse complement strand
AAGAAATTATCGATGTATTTGGATACAGGTCGAGTAAAGGGGGTTCCTCTGCCGTCATCGTCTTCCTGCAAAGAGCTGGTGTATTGATGAGTAACTACTATACATGGATAGCCCTGGCAGCCGCCGCGCTGTGGCTCATGCTGATTTTTCCCCTGACACACGATGTTGAGGAATTGGATGATTGAAAGCGAAAACCTCCGGCTTTGCCGGAGGATTGTTATTCGTTATTTCACGATGAACAGACTTCGAGCGAGAATTAACAGGTTGTTGTCAGGGAGGACGGACCTCCTTTTTTCGAGTGAATCGAAGTCCGCAATACTCGGACCTCATTATTTCTAAGGTGCAGTATCTTGTCTGCATACTTTAGCAGCGACTTGTTATGGCTGATAAACACGCAACTGATGCCAAGTTTCCGAATTTTCTCCATGATTCTTATCTCTGATTTTGAATCGATGTGGGCCGTGCCTTCATCCATGAATATCATTCTTGGCTGGTGATATAGCGCCCGGGCTATCAGGATTCTTTGCTGTTGCCCCATCGACAATGCAGTGCCCATGTCGCCAATCAGGCCATCGTATCCCATCGGCATGGCGATAATCTCACGGTGTATTTCTGCCTGTTTGGCTGCTCTCTCTACCGCCTGTTCACCACCGCTGTTATCCCCAAAACAGATATTTTCCCGGATGCTGCCTGTTAGTAGTGAGTCGTCCTGCAATACAGCTCCAATGTTCGTGCGGTACGCTCGCCTGCCAAATACATTCAGTGGTTGTTGATCAATGCATAAGCAACCTCGAGTTGGTTCTAACAGCCCGGTCAGCATATTGATCAGGGTACTTTTTCCGGAGCCTGAAGAACCATAGATTGCAAGTGACTCTCCTGGTTTGATATTGACGTTTAAATGCTCCACGATGAATGGATCCTGGGGAGCATAACGAAAGCTGACATTCCTGAGCGAAAGTTCGCCCTTCCATGGCAGACGAAACCTGGAGAGATTGTCCGACCCGGATTCCTTTGGAGTTAGTGCGATGTCGGACAGACGTTCAAGATGCAGCTTGATCATCATGAAGCGTGTTAGTTGATCGATGAGAGAAATCATGGCTGAGCTGAAATGTCTTTGATACGACATGAACGCATATAGCATCCCGATACTGAGAATTCCCTGGATTACCTGAGTTGCCCCCGCGAAGACCACCACCACCTGGCAGGTTCCGGAAAGAAAACTATCGATAAATTCATATGCGATGGTTAGCTTTCCAATCCGGATTTCACTGTTGATCGTGTCGGATAGCTTGTTCTTCCAGATACTTTCCCTGGCGCTTTCACGGCCGAATACCTTGATGCTTTTCACGGCTCGCACTGATTCCATGAAATTGCTTTCCTGGCTCGCAGCGTTTGCAATCGCTTCATTTGTTCTGCTTCGAAGAGGTGTAAACAAGGCGGCACGCAGGAATACCTGCATGCCAAAAAAACCCAGGATGACAAGTGATAAGAGTGGTGAGTAGATTAGGATCATGATCAACGTGGTAGTCGCCAACATGCCATCCAGCAGAACTGTCAGGGCGCTGCCTGTGATGAATTCCTGAATGTTTTTAACGGATCCGAATCTTGATACCACGTCTCCCATGTGGCGTTTTTGAAAATACTCCAGAGGTAATCTTATCAAGTGATGGTACAGACTGGAGCCGAGCGAAAAATTTAATTGATTGACAAGATACAACTGACCATAACTGCGGAGTAATGTGGTAAACACAGAGATGAGAGTGAGCCCGAGAAATCCTATAGCCAATACATTAAGGAGTTCCAGATCCTGTTTTATAAGCACCTCATCGACCACAAGCTGCATGTAGAAGGGACTCACCAGACTCACTACCTGTATGATCAGGGATAGCAACAGAATCTGAACAAGCAGCCGATTTAAGCCTTTCAACTCGTTCCAGAAATCAAACAAACGCAGAGTCCGGGGTTTGTGTGCAGGTGTGAATTCCATGGCTGGTAAGAGTTCAAGAACGATACCGGTAAAATGAGTACCGGCTTCCTGTAATGCATAGCGTCGAACACCCAACGCAGGGTTGTGAACTTCAATGTATTTTCTGGTTACTTTCCCGAGTGTGACAAAATGATTGAAATCCCAGTGCAGAATTGCTGGTAACTGAAGCTTGGCCAATTCATTCAGTTCTATTCGAAGTGCCCGGGTCGATAGTTTGATGGCAGCGGCGATATCCATCAGATCCTGCAAGGAAGCACCTTTTAGTGATATGCCGAATTTACTCCTCAATTCCTGCAAATTAGTTTTGTAACCATGATATGAAGATACCATTGCCAGGCAGGCCAGACCACATTCAGAATTTTCCGACTGATGGATCATGGGCAGCCTTTTCGTGGCTGAAAATTTCAGCCAACTGATCATGTCCTGCCTCGCAGGTAGTAGAGGGGTTCCAGCATCCACTGGATCAGGCTGCGGTTTTCGAGAATTATGTCGGCATGAAGAATCATACCCGGTTGCAATGCTTCTTCTTTCCCATACGCGTCGATCGATTGTCTGGCCAGTTTTACAGTGGCGATATAGGCTGGTTCACCAATCTGAACAGGACCGCTGATCTCTCCCGATGCCAGGATCGATCCGGATACGCTTTGCACTGAGCCCTTATAGACACCAAAATGCTGGTATGGAAATGCATCGTAAAGAAGGTTTACCGGCAGCCCTGGTTTGACAAAGCCGATCGCTCTGGTCGTTATCAGCAGGTTTGCAATCAGGGGCTGGTCTGTGGGCAGTATAGCTAATTGTGGAAAGTGATTTCTAATTTGCTGGCCAATTCTGGCCTGCATACTGGTAACCAGACCGTTGACGGGTGCGACGATCTGATAGTCCTGTTGATACATTAGTTCAGCCTGATGTTGTCTGATGCGGGAGAGGCTGGTTTTTAGTTGTAGCAAGTTGTTTTCCCGCTGCATTGGCAACTGTTGAAATGACTTTTCTGCAGTGGATAATTTAAGATCAAGTGCCGCATGCTCTTGTCTTGCGCTTTCATAGGCTTGTTGTTGCTGTATTAGCCCCTTCTTGAAAGACAACCAGTCCAGCTCGGAGAGGTAGCCATTTACATACAGTCGGTGTAACGCAGCATACTTTTGCTGGCTCAGGTTATTTTGCTTCCTATGCAAGACAAGAATTTGATGACTCTGCGTCAATTCGAACGAAATGGACTTCAGAGATTTTTGCAATTGTAATTTTCTGATTTCGTAACTCTTGGTTGTCTGATCTATTGATTTGAGCAAAGCTTCGGATTGGTACTCCAGTTCCTGTCGCTCCAGATCGACGGGTTTTCTGCCATCTACTTTTCCTGGTGAAACCGTTATGTTTAACAACACCTGACCCTTTTCGACCAGTTCATTGTTTTTAACGTAGATGCCATTCACGATGCCCGGTCCTTCTGCGAATACGTTGACTAAACCGGATTCCGGCATCAGATATCCTTTAACGGTCTCTTTCCTGGCATAACTGCCGTGGTACAGAAACCAGGAAATTAGACCGATAATCACCAGGGCCAGCAGGGACATAAGGTCCAGGCCAGGTGCCTGAAGTATTCGGATGTGCCCGAGATGAAATCCGGAGTGATTGTGGAGTGCCTGCATCCTGAATAAGGTTTCTGTCTGGTCGGTCATTTGGTGTGTGGATTAATCCGTTGGAGGGATCAATGGTGTGACATCGATTGGTGGTACTGAGTCATGCGCAATCACCTGACTGAGTTCCTGCTGCGCTCGGGTCCTGAATCCGAACAACGGGACATCTCGGGAACCAGATGCCAGTGATGCCACTGTTCCGGATACTTCCTGATCTGTTGCTCTGCTATGTCGATCAGCTTTTGTGTTATTCGCCGCGTGTTTTCAACAAGGTTGGAATTGGTTGCAGGGGCAGGCCGGATAACCGGATAGGTTTCCGTAGTGGGTATCCCTCTGCTATCAAAGTGACACATGACAGGGAGGATATCGGCGTTACCAAGCAGTGCGAGTTCAGCCGGTCCTCTAACGACATTCATGTAGTGACCCAGAAACCGGATTTTTATTGTTGATCCCCAGAGTTCACTAAGGTCGAACAACAAAATCACAATGTGCCCCCTTTTTAGTGCCCGAATAACTTTTCTGGCTGAGGTGGTATCGTGGCGGATTATCCTGACAGATAAATGAGTGGACTGAAATCGACGAACAAGATGTTCTTCTTCACTGCTCCAGGATTTGTTTCGCACTACTGAAACCTGTCTGTCTGTTGTAATACATTTGCTCATGGTTAGAAAACTCTGGATATAGTCGCCCATATGAATGGTCGCGATTATCAATCCCTGGCGATGTGAGTTAAGGTAATAGGAAATTCTCTGCAGATCGGGAAAGTTCAAATCAACCCGATGAGTATCGGCGGAAGACGATTTGCATTCCGCTGCTTTAATCCAGGCATATCGAGAAACCAGGCTATACAACACCCAACCCCTGACGATCGCCAGCGATTGCTGCCTGCTTTCTCCCAGAACCTGACGAATGAGTTGGGTAAATTCCTCGTGCATGGGCGCCGTATTCAACATCCTTTGCAGAAAAGTAAACGAAAATCTGATCGGGTGACCGGATCTGGCTGCAAACCGGATAAACTGAATCAGGTGGCTGGATTGAAATGACATATAGTTGAGTGCCGTGAGTCTTCAGGTAGTGAAACTTTGATCCATTCAGATTCAATGACCAATAGGAAGGTAGCGCAGATTTGTGTGAGAGATCTCGTAAGATGACTAAGATAAAGCGGGATGCGGGTGATTCACTAACTCAGCCGAATAGGAATTGCATATAATCAGCATTGGATGCAGCATAGCAACTATCGAGAAAAAAACCCCGGCTCTGCCGGAGGATTGATAGTGAAATACCATATGAGGAATCAAACTTTGGAGAGGAGAAATTAAATGGCTGCAAGGGTCAATGCGAATGGGGTTTTGGCAGGTAAAGTTGCTGTGGTTACCGGCGCAAGCAGGGGTATTGGAGATGCAATCGCTACCCGCTTTGCCATGGAGGGGGCTCGAGTAGTTGTTTCAGCGCGAACGGTGGAAGATGGTGACCATATGCTGCCAGGCAGCATCAATTCGGTTGTTAAACGAATTCGGGATGCAGGCGGTGAAGCACTGGCAGTGCGAACAGATCTTGCGGTTACAGAACATCGGGAAAATCTCATCAAATCTGCAGAAAACGAGTATGGTCCGGTAGATATACTGGTTAACAATGCAGCAATTACCTATTTTGAACCCGTAGAGGTATTCACTGAGAAGCACTTCAGGCTCATGCTGGAAGTGCAGGTATACGGCCCATTGCATCTGGCTCAATTGGTTTTGCCAGGTATGAAAGCAAAAGGATCCGGTCGCATACTGAACATATCATCCCATGCTGCGCTGCACCCGGATAAAGCGGTTCAGGGGCACGGAAGCACTGTGTATGGTATGTGTAAAGCAGCACTGGAGCGATTCTCGACCGGACTGGCATCCGAAGTTTTCCAGCAGGGTATTGGTGTAAACGCAATTTCACCCGGTCTGGTTGCAACCCCGGGAGTGGTCCATCATAAGCTGATTAATGAAACCAATAAGGACAATGTCACCCCTGTCGAGCACATGGCGGAAGCCTGTCTGCGACTCGTTTATGGTGATATCAACGAATTTTCAGGCATGATTACTTACGCTGATGAGATGCTGAGAGATTATGATCTGGAGGTTTCGGAACTGCTCGCCGGCAGCGAGTAAGCGGTGTCATCCTGCGATAAAACCCGACTTTCCCTTACCGGAATTATTTGGGTTCGGATGGAGCTACATAAGGCCCCCAGGTTCTTCGATTCCAGATAAATCCCACCAGTCCCATGGTGAGATTGGTCGTGCATGCGGATGCAAAGATACCAATGTAACCAAAGAATTGCTCGGCCACGATAGCCATAGGCACATAGAGTACAAACATCCGTGTAATGGACATGAGCGTCGAACGAAGCGGACGTCCCAGGGAATTAAAAATTGCACTGGCCATCATGAGTACACCCCAACCGCAATAACTCAAAGGTACCAGACGCAGGTAGGTAACTGCGATATGTCTCACCTGCTGGTGATCATCAAAGATACCCGCCAGTGGAACCGCGATCAGAATAAGCAGTGTCGCGATCAGCAGGCCCCAGATAACAGAAAAGCCAAAGGCCAGATTCATGGAACGATTGGCTCGACGATACAGTTTTGCGCCCCAATTCTGGCCTACATAAGGACCTATACTGGCTGAAAGCGCATACAGGGGAATTACCGAGAGCCCTTCAATTCTGGAGGCTATACCAAAGCCTGCTACGGTTTCTTCACCGTATTCTGCCAGCAGACTGACGATGATTGCTGTTGATACTGGTCCGATCAGTTGGGTAGCCGTAGCGGGGATACTTACGGCCATGATTTGTCTCCAGGAATTCAACACGTTGCGGAGTGAGGGAACAGACAGATCCAACAGATGTTCACGAGCATACAGAACGTAAAAGGTGACCAGAAACAGTGTGCCTCTGCCCAACACCAGGCCAAGCGCTGCGCCACGTAATCCCATTGCTGGAATGTTACCCCAGCCGAAGATTAGTATAGGATCCAGGATGATGTTGAGCACAGAGCCACCGACCATTATTGTGCCGGAAATGCGGGCATCGCCAGTGGCTCTGAGCGCGTTGCTGCCAACAAACGGGACGGCAATAAATATCAGACCCAGATACCATATCTGCATGTAATCGTGAATAAGATCCAGCGTTGTACCCGTTGCACCCATGGCTGAAAACAGTGCATCTATCGAGAAATACCCGATCACTCCTACCAGTAACATAATCAGGCTGGCCAGGGCTACGCCGTCGGTGGTCAGGCGTCGGATGCGATTTTGATCGCCTTCGCCGACCGTACGCGCGAGCACCGACGAAAGCCCGATGGACACGCCCAGAGACAAGCTGGTAAGGGCACCGGTGACAGGAAAAGTAAAACTGTAGGCAGCCAGTTCCAGGGTACCGACCTGACCTAGGAACCAGGTCTCAATGATATTCGCGATAATGCTTGCAGAAATCCCCAGAACCATGGGTAGGGTAAGGGTGAACAGGCCGAGTCCTACGGAACCAGTAGTCAATTTTGCCGGTGAACTAGTCTGCTTTTCTGTCATCTATAGGAACTGCTGTTGTTTTCGTATTTCGAATGCCAGTTCCGTATAGGAACTGCCGTTGTTTTCGTGTTCCGAATAGGCAGTTCCGCTATAGGAACTGCCGTTGTTTTCGTGTTCCGAATAGGCAGTTCCGCTATAGGACTGCCGTTGTTTTCGTATTTAGAATAGCCGGTTTTATCCGGCATGCCAGGATGTCGAACCACCAGAACTGCAACCGTAACGAGACACTCAAATTGACCTGTTTATCGGGCAATCAGGCAATGTCGTTTAAATCAAATGGCGTCAATTGGTAAACGTAATAATTCAACCAATTATTGAAAAGCAGATTTCCATGGCTTTTCCAGGTGACCAGTGGCATTTTAGTGGGGTCATCCTCAGGGAAGTAATTTACCGGGATATGCGGATTGAGGCCAGCGACCAGATCTCGTTCATACTCATCCTTCAAACAAAGCGGTTCATACTCGGAGTGTCCGATTACGAATATCTGCCTGCCATCCGCTCTGGTAACAATATACGGCCCCGCTACTTCGGATTCAGCAATGACCTGCAGTTCCGGACACTTTTGGATGTCGACACATCTGACATCCCCAAAACGGGAGTGTGGGGCGTCAAATACATCATCAAACCCTCTAACGATAGGGCTCAACGGATCATTCAGGTGATGCTTGAAAACACCGGATATTTTTCTGTCCAGCACGTATTTGGGAACACCGTACAGGTAATTTAGTGCTGCCTGAACCGCCCAGCAGAGAAACATGACCGAGGTTACATTCCGGATGCTCCAGTCCATGATTTCTTTCATGGCAGCCCAGAATTCGACGTCCTTGAAGTCAATTGCACCCAGAGGAGCTCCCGTAATGATCATGCCGTCATATTTGTTATCTCTGATCTGATCAAAGTCCTTATAGAAACTCTCCATATGCTCTATCGGTGTATTCCTCGATGGGCGATCATGGATTCGCATCAACTCGATATTTACCTGCAGCGGAGAATTGGACAACATCCTTAGCATGTGAATCTCAGTTTCGATTTTTTTTGGCATCAAATTCAGCAGCAGTATGTTCAACGGGCGAATATCCTGATGTACCGCCCGACTGCTGGTCATAACAAAGATGTTTTCAGATGTCAGTACATCCACGGCAGGTAAATTGTCCGGTATATTTATTGGCATAACTCTTTCCTTACTGCGAGCACAAAAAAACCCGCTTAACTCATTCAGCTCGAGCTAAAGCAGGTTCTGATATTGTGCGAAATAGCGGAATTGCGTCCAACATCTCTTTAGCCAGATTTATTAAGCGCCTGCAAGCTGAATATCAAATCAGCGCTGTTTGTCGCATTTGGTAGGCTATTTTAGATCAATCTCTTCAACCAGGTCAATTTTGCCCGTAAACTGCCTGCAGGCGCCGCATGCCTTTCAGCCAGCGGTCGTAATCGCTGGTCTTGCGCTGCATATAGGTGAGTACTTCTGTGTGAGGAAGCACCAGGAAACGTTCCTCATCCAGTGCTTCAATGACTGTGTCACACAACTCCTCGGGTTCCATCATGCCATCGACTCCTGCCACGCCACCGTCGGTTCCAGCGGTCATGCCTGTTCTAACCGCCTGAGGGCACAATACGGAAACCTTGATACCCTGATGGCCATGAGTTATGGAAAGCCATTCAGCCAGCCCTACAGCCGCGTGTTTGGTCACGGCATAGGGTGCAGATCCGATCTGGGTTAGCAGACCCGCTGCGGAGGAAGTATTCAGCAAATAACCTTCTCCGCGTTCGATCATCCGCGGCAGTGCTGCTCTGGCAGCATAGATATGTGCCATCAGGTTGATTTCCCATATTCGTTGCCAGGCATCGTTGTCAGTCTCGACTCCGCCAGCAATGCCAATACCGGCATTGGAGCAGAGCAGGTCGATCCGGCCATATTTATCCTCAGCTGTTCGGATCAGTTCGATTACCTGATCCTCTTTGCTGACATCGGCAGGGATACCCAGTGCCCCTATCTCATCCGCAACAGCGAGCAATCCATCAGCGTTAATATCAGCAATAACTACCTGCTCGGCCCCCTCGGCAAGAAATCGTACGGCCATGGCGCGACCGATACCGCTGGCCCCGCCGGTGATAACTGCTACCTTGTCTTTGAGTTTCATAAAATGCGCTCTTGTCTTCTGTGTGTCAGGGTCACTTTTTACGTGATGCCAGGAATTGCAGCAGCGTTAGGACATCTTCCGGATCGGTACGACCAATCGGTGAAGAGCTGTACGTCGAAGAAATAATTCTGCCTTGTTGATTCAGTATGAATTCGGATGGCTGGATGAAGTCCCGGCTTTCCTCCCACCAGGCTCCAATCCGATCACCGATCTCTCTCGTTACGCTGTGAGCAACCGGGAAAGACAAGTCTTTAGCAACTTCAGCAGCTTTTTCCAGGGAATCGACGCTGGCCGCAACGATCTTCGCGCCAAGTGCCTCGAACTTATCCAGCCTTGCTTCGTAACCGGCTAACAGTCGGCGGCAGAAAGGTCACCAGTGCCCACGATAGAACAATACCACCGTGTAGGCTGAACTATTATCGTCTGGAATCGATAGTGAACCAGACTCCCCAAGACTCAGTTTTACAACTGGAAACTGGTCACCGGCATTGAGTTTTGTCGACATTGTCTCGCTCCCGAAATATTCGTGAATTCGTCTTACGGAAGAAAAACTATCAGAATATTGAGGTTGAAACAAATGTTGATTTACCTGATTATCGAATGCTGTAATTTCATCAATTACACGGCGTGCCCAGCATGGTACAGTAGGCTACAATTTATTTTTGGCACTCATTTTTTAGTGAACTCATAGAAAGGAATTGATATGGAACTTCGTGAAGCAATTGGGCGCAGACGATCAATACGATTTGTCAAACCCTACAAGCCGGTGGAAAAAGAAAAAATTCAGGTCATGTTTGAGGCAGCGCGGATCGCTTCTCACTGGGGAAACGTACAATCACTCAGGGCCATAGCTGTCTTCAAAGACTCGACAGAGAAAGACCTGGTTGATTCACTGGATGGCATGATCGTGGGCTGGCAGGTAAAAATTGCGCCGGTCATAATTTTCTGGTATCTGGATCCGGAGGCTGTGGAAGGGCAAACTGATAGCCTGTTAAGACTGGCTGATGCCGGGGCGCTGGGTGTTGGCACCAGGGAAGAGCGCAAGCAGGCAGTGAATGATGTACTGGTACCAATATTTGCCGGAATCAAGGAAATTCTAAAAGCACCTGGTATTAGTGAAATGGACTGCGGCCAGGGAATTGCGCAGGCAACGCTGGCTGCATTTGAACAGGGATTGGGGACTTGCTGTCTCGGTGCCGGACCCAAGGGTCCAGCCGTTTTGGCAGAGCTGGGGGTACCGGCACATTGCCGACTGTTAGTCATACAAACGGTCGGGTATCCGCTCGAGCACTGGGAAGCGGGAGGGCAGCGTCCTCGCCTGCCGTTTGAGGATCTGTTTCACATCAACAATTTTGGCCAGCCGTTCCCTCGCAACGAGGCAGTGGTCGAAGAACTTACCCGGGATGGCATGTTCACAGCTCCAGCACCGTTACCCGAGCGGGACGCTGAACTGGAGTTCCTGCAGCATGCACTCAATTTAACGCCACCGGCAGTATTGTAAACGAAAGGAGACAGTCAGTAATGAAACTAAATGCATATATCGCTGGTATTGGCATGACCCGATTCGGCAAACATCTTGACAGGGGCATGAAATCACTGGGCGGTGAAGCAATTCAATTGGCGCTTGACGACGCTGGAATCGAAAAGTCTGCGATACAAGCTGCCTGGATGGCAAATGCGGCTGGTGGATTGATCACGGGCCAGGAATGTATTAGTGGTCAGGTGATTCTTCGTGGATTGGGTATCGGCACCATTCCTGTCATCAATATTGAAAATGCCTGTGCCAGTGCATCAACCGCTTTTGAACAGGCTGCAGCCATGGTAACAGCTGGTCTGTACGATATGGTGTTAGCGGTAGGTACAGAAAAGCTGTATCACGAAGATAAGGTTAAAACATTCAGTGCCTTCGGCAGTGCCGTGGATGTGGAAGCATTTGTGGAAATTATGGCAAACCTGAAAAAGAGCGCTGAAGCCAGTGGTGCCAAGGCTGCGTCAGACGGCGCCGGGAAAAACCGCTCCATGTTTATGGACCTGTATGCTTCTTCAGCCAGGGCGCATATGAAAGCGTATGGCACCACGGCCGAACAATTTGCTGCAGTTTCTGCAAAAAATTCCTTTCATGGCAGCTTGAACGAGCGCGCTCAGTTCAGAGAAGTGCTCTCGGTCGAAGAGGTTCTGGCACAACCCATGATTGCAGAGCCTTTAACTCGTCCAATGTGTTCGCCCATAGGTGATGGGGCTGCAGCGGCAGTGGTTGTTAGCGAACAGAAAGCCCGGGAGCTGGGGCTGGTCAATCCGGTTCGGGTCGTGTCCAGTGTGCTGAGATCCGGCTGGGATCAAAGCCGTGATGATGAATACTCCAGTGTGGGTGATCTGTGCACGAAGACGGCTTATGAAGAAGCCGGCATCGGACCTGAAGACTTGAGCTTGATTGAATTACATGATGCATCGGCACCAGCGGAAATTATGACCTATGAGACGCTGGGGCTCTGTCCTAAAGGGGAGGGTGGTAAACTGGTTGAATCCGGCGCGACCCGGCTGGGTGGTCGAATTCCGGTGAATACCTCGGGTGGTTTGTTACGCAAAGGTCATCCAATTGGTGCCACAGGTATTGCACAACTCGTTGAACTGACCGAACAGCTCAGAGGGACAGCGGGTGCAAGGCAGGTGGAAGGTGCTCAAGTTGGCCTTGCTCACAATGGTGGCGGCAGTATTGGTACGGATGCCGCGGCCCAGTGTGTCACCATCCTGAAACGTTGATACCAGACTGGTTCAAATCGATTGAAGCGCACCTCGAGTTTCAATCGATTGGATGGTGTTTACGAGAATTGTAACGGATTGTCTTCAGAACCAGGATGACCCCTGGAAAAGTACAGTATGTAGGAGCTTTGGATGACTGCATTAAACAACCTGATCCTGGCGGATTTTTTTCTGGGCCGGGCTGAGAGTGATCCTGATTTTCAGATTTTGACATTTGAAGGCGGTGGGGTGCGTGAAGATGAAAGCCGAACCTGGCAGCAAATCTGGCTAAATGCCCAGCGAATCGGTTCGGAGCTTGTTAAGCGCGGCATGGAATTTGGAGATCGATATGCCATCATGCTGCGCAATCACCCTGAATTTGTTGATTCCATGGCGGCTGCTTCATTGCTGGGTTGCATCTTCGTTTCAATCGATCCAAGAACAAAAGGTGCGAAACTGGCGTATACCCTGAACAATTCCGGTTGCAAAGGAGTGATATGCGCGGATTATAATCTTGCCGAAATTGAGGCGATTCGGGATCAGGTCACCAGCCTGGAATGGATCCTGTTGCTGGAAAGCGGAGAGGATGGCGCAACCGCGATGGCAGCCGATATCAACGGCGCGATTTCCTTTCAGTCTGTGCTGGATACACCGGAAACCACTCTGGATCGAAAAGTAAAAAACCCGGAAGATAAACTGCAATTGATCTACACCTCTGGTACCACCGGAGACCCCAAGGGCGTTGCGATTGCCCACTCACGTATTGCCGGTGGTGCCATGGCAGGGCCGGTGTTGCAATTACAGCCAGGTGACAAACCATACACAGGATTATCACTTACCCACGGCAATGCGCAGAGCCTCACTATGATGCCAGCCATCGGAATGAATCTGCCGGTGGTATTTTCTCGCAAGTTTACCAAGTCGCGATTATGGGATATTACCCGCAAGTATGGTTGCACTGTATTTAACCTGTTGGGCGGCATGACTACCGCTATCTACAGTGAACAATTAAAAGACAATGATGCAGATAACCCGGTGCGCATGGTTCTTTCCGCTGGCATGCCGGCCGTGATCTGGGAAAAATTTGAACAGCGGTTCAACTTGAAGGTGGTGGAATTATATGGTGCGGTTGACGGACACGGCCTGTTCATCAATTCCGGCGATGGACCGATCGGCAGCTTTGGTAAGGCACCTGCAGGTTCGGAATACAAGATAGTGGATGAGAAGGGTAACCAGTGTGCCCCGGGTGATATGGGAGAGCTAATTGGCCGTCCACTGACCGGTGAAGTCAAGATCGAATACTACAAGAACAAGGAAGCATCCGAGCAGAAAACTGCAGGGGGATGGGTTCGTACGGGTGATGTCTGTCATCAGGATGAAAATGGCTGGTTCTATTTCGACTACCGAAAAGGGGGTGGCATACGACACAATGGTGATTTTGTGAATCCCGGCTTCGTAGAGCAGGCTCTGGCCGAGCATGAAAACATTGATGATGTATTCGTCTATGGTGTACCGGCGGCCTCGGGCGCGCCGGGTGAACAGGACATCGTCGCGGCGATAGTGGCCTCGAATTCCGGTTCATTTGATTCAGAACTGGTATTTGCGCACTGCAAACAACATCTGGAAGCCAATTTTGTACCTACTTATCTGCAACTTGTAGCCGAGATTCCCAAGACGGCTTCCGAAAAACCCCAGGCGAGGTTTTTGTTGGAGCAATTCTCAGTGGATGGCAAGGGTATCTATCAGGGCTAATTTATCAGGCCACAGTAATTGACTGGTAACTCAGTTGATCATTGAAAGCGAAAACCCCCGGCTTTGCCGGGGAGATTATCAGTGTCCATTCAAGG